>JBAZNZ010000016.1 GCA_041648975.1 Candidatus Omnitrophota bacterium
CTGCCATGAACCAGAATCCTAAGGCAGTCTTTCTATTGTCGATTCGGTTCATGGCACCCTGAACCGAACGTCCCGTAATTTAACCGCCTTAACGTTCTGGTTCAGGGTGATGTCCTAGACCAGACTAGACGATGGGGACGATACCATTAACTTTTTGTTTAATATAAATCTGCCATGAACCAGAATCCTAAGGCAGTCTTTCTATTGTCGATTCGGTTCATGGCACCCTGAACCGAACGTCCCGTAATTTAACCGCCTTAACGTTCTGGTTCAGGGTGATGTCCTAGACCAGACTACCCCGCCAATTGCCTTACCCGGGGCGGGGCCCCGCCCCCCTGCATTACTCCAGGCGGGGGACGATGGGGACGATACCATTAACTTTTTAAAGAGCCTACCGCCTTTGTAGCTTTTTATCTGCTTCTCGCGTTTCAGAGCAGCTGTTTTTATATCAAAATCTTCTTTGTGAACAAGCTCCCAAGGGCCTCTGTTCTTCGTCGAGCATGTTTTATTTTGGTTATGCCCTGCTAGTCTCTTTGTTACGTTACCAGTGCTACCTATATAATATTTTTGGCATTTGGGACTATAAATTATATAGATATAATACATATCTGTCAATATGCCCTGGACCAGACTACCCCGCCAATTGCCTTACCCGGGGCGGGGGACGATGGGGACGCGAATTACTTTTTTCTTTTGATCTTTTTTGGTTTCTCTTTAGATGCGGTTTTCGCCTTCTTATCTTCTGCCGGCTTCGCCTCTTTTTTTTCTTCAGCCTTTACTTCTTCTTTCGG
Organism: Candidatus Omnitrophota bacterium; assembly: GCA_041648975.1. Classification (NCBI taxonomy): domain Bacteria; kingdom Pseudomonadati; phylum Candidatus Omnitrophota; species Candidatus Omnitrophota bacterium. The sequence goes on from JBAZNZ010000016.1 coordinate 792, forward strand.
CTCTTCCTTGGCCTGAGGCTCGACGCTCTTCTGAGGCGCGGACGGCGTCTTAACGACTTCTTTCGCGGCCACCTCGTCCTCATCCTCCGGCACTATCTTCGCGACAGACGAGAGCTTATCTCCCGCCTCTATCTTCATCAATCTGACACCCTGAGTAGAACGGCCGGTAGAGCGGATATCCTTTATCGGAGATCGGACTATCATGCCTTTTTCGGTAATTAGCATAATCTCATCCCTATCCGAAACGATCTTTAACCCGACCGCCTCGCCGTTTTTTCCCGTCACTTTTATATTTATAATACCTTTGCCGCCTCGAGATTGCAACCTGTATTCTTTGAACGAGGTCCTCTTCCCGAAGCCCTGGCCCGTCACCGTCAGGACGGTCTGGTCCGGCCTTACCACCGCAAGCGCTATACACGCGTCTTTCTTCCCGAGGTTTATCCCCCTGACTCCTTTGGCGGCGCGTCCCATCTCGCGGACCTGGGACTCTTTGAACCTGATAGCTTTCCCTTCGCGCGTCGCCAGCAGTATCTCGTCTTCGCCGTTCGTCGACTCGACCTCGATCAGCTCATCGTCTTTCTCGAGGCCTATCCCGATAATGCCGCCTTTCCTGGGGTTCGAATAAGCCGTAAGGGCCGTCTTTTTGATAAGCCCGCCCCTCGTGGCCATTATAAGGAAATGGCCTTCCTTGAATTCCCTGACGGGAACGAATGTGCTGATATTCTCCCCGGTCGAGAGCTGAAGCAGGTTTATTATAGCCTTGCCTTTGGACAAGCGGCCCGCTTCCGGTATCTCGTGCACCTTAAGCCAATGGACTATGCCTTTGTTCGTGAAGAAGAGCATATAGTCGTGGGTCGAGGCTATAAAGAGGTGCTCGATGAAATCCTCCTCTTTCATATCAGCCCCGGTGATGCCCTTACCTCCGCGCCGCTGTTTGCGGTAGCTTGAAACGGGCAGCCTCTTTATGTAGCCGGTGTGGCTTATAGTCACGACGACATCCTCTTCGGCTATGAGGTCTTCAATTTCGAGCTCCTCCGCTTCCGGGGCTATTTCAGTGCGCCTGTCGTCCCCGAACTTCTCCGAGAGCTCTTTCGTCTCGCCCTTGACTATCTCGAGGACCTTCTTCTCGCTGGCAAGTATCGACTTGTATAGTTCTATCTTCTTTATCAGCTCCAGGTATTCCTTCTCTATCTTGTCGCGCTCGAGGCCTGTCAGCCGCTGGAGCTGCATCTCGAGGATCGCCTGGGCCTGTTTGTCGGAGAGCTCGAACCTCTTCATCAGCTCTTCTTTTGCGGCGTGGGGGCTGTCCGATTCTTTTATTATCTTTATGATCTTATCGAGGTTCTTAAGGGCTATCTTCAACCCTTCGAGTATATGCGCCCTGTCCTGGGCTTTCGCCAGTTCGAATTTCGTCCTTCTTATTATGACCTCTTTCCGGTGTTTTATGAACTCGTCGAGCACTTCCTTGAGGTTCAACACCCTGGGCCTTCCGTCGACGAGGGCGAGCATGATGACGCCGAAGGTCTCCTGCATCTGCGTATGTTTGTAGAGCTGGTTCAATACGATATTGGCGTTCGTCCCGCGCCGGAGTTCGATGACGATGCGCATCCCGTCCTTGTCGGATTCGTCCCTTAAATCCGTGATGCCCTCTATCTTTTTGTCCGTAACGAGATTCGCGATCGATTCGATGAGGTTCGCCTTGTTGACCTGATACGGTATCTCTTTTATTATTATGGCTTCTTTGCCGTTCTTCTGTTCCTCTATGAAGGCCTTGGCGTTTATCTTAAGCCGCCCCCTGCCGGTCTTATACGCGCTCTTTATCCCTTCAGTGCCGCGGATGATACCGCCCGTCGGGAAATCCGGCCCCTTGACCTTCTTCAGGAGATCCGTTACCTCGCAATCAGGATTGTCTATGACGAATATAACCGCGTCAGCTATCTCCCTTAAATTATGAGGCGGTATGTTCGTCGCCATACCTACAGCTATACCGCTCGAGCCGTTCACCAGGAGGTTCGGCAGGCACGACGGCAGCACCGTCGGCTCCGTCAGCGACTCGTCGAAGTTCGGCACAAAATCCACGGTATCTTTGTCCATGTCGAGGAGCATCCAATCGGTGATGTGCTCCAGGCGCGCCTCGGTGTACCTCATGCTGGCGGCTGTGTCTCCGTCGACCGACCCGAAGTTGCCCTGTCCGTCGACGAGCGGATAACGAAGCGAAAACTCCTGCGCCATCCTTACGAGCGTATCATATACGGCGCTGTCTCCATGCGGGTGGTATTTACCGAGACAGTCTCCGACGATCCTCGCGCTCTTCTTGTAGGGCTTGTTGTGCTCCAACCCCAATTCCTTCATAGCATACAGGACCCTCCTGTGGGCGGGTTTCAGCCCGTCCCTTACGTCGGGAAGCGCGCGGCCGACTATTACGCTCATCGCGTAATTGATATAGGAATCTTTCATCTCTTCTTCGATATATACCGGTATTATCTTCTCATTGCGTGTGTACATTTGTCTCCCTCGGAATCTATTAGTAACCAGAAACCAGAACGGCCAAATCACCGCTTTTTTCTTTTTCTGGTTACTGGTTACTTTTTTTCTGGTTACTCTTAAATATCCAGCACCTTAACTTCGTGCGCGTGCTTCTCTATAAATTCCCTGCGCGGCTCCACGGCCTCACCCATCAAAACAGTGAACATGGCGTCAGCTTCAACGGCGTCTTCGAGCATCACCTTCAGGATCGTGCGCTTTTCCGGATCCATGGTCGTATCCCACAACTGCTCGGGGTTCATCTCTCCGAGACCTTTGTAACGCTGTATGGACATGCCTTCTTTGCCCACAGTCATTACGAACCGCAGGATGTCTTTCAGGTTGAAGAACTCTTCGCGGGTCTTTTCCCTCTTTATCACATATTTCGGTTTCCTGACGTCCTTCCTGGACGACCTTTTAGCGGCCTCCGCTTCGCTCTCATCGCTGTAATCTTCAACGTCAACGCCGAGCTTCTCTATCCTCTCGACTATCTTCTCGATCTCCCTGGCTTCATAGAACTCAACATGCTCCACACCCCGCGTCTTTTCCTCCAGGGCTTCTTCCTGGGCAGACTTCCCTTTTCCTTCTTTATCCTTCTTCTTTTGCCCATTGCCATTATCTTCGCCCAGATACTTGGCCAACTCATCGTCATTATATAGAAAATGGTCTTCGTACTCCACTTTTACCATATAAAGTGGTAGTTTTTTGGTCTTTTTATGCCTAAAACTGATGTATTTTGAGAAACTCACTCCACGTCTCTCTACAGCGTTCGACAGGTTTTCAAGCTCGACCAGGGCATCCAAGATGGCCTTAAGCTGCTTATCCGTAAACTGGTGTTTATCTTTCTGGCGCGTCACTTCCATGCCTTCGGAACCAAGTTCAAGCAGCATATTATTGAAATCGTCTTCAGTCTGTATATACTCTTCTCTCTTGCCTCTCTTGATCTTGTATAGAGGAGGCTGGGCAATATAAATATGCTCTTTCTCTATCAGCGCCTGCATCTGCCTGTAAAAGAATGTCAGGAGAAGCGTCCTGATATGCGAACCGTCAACATCGGCATCGCACATAAGTATTATCTTGCCGTAACGGAGTTTTTCGATATTGAACTCTTCTCCGATACCGGTGCCTATGGCGGTTATCATCGTCCTTATCTCTTCGTTCGACAACGCCTTATCGAGCCTCGCTTTTTCGACGTTCAATATCTTGCCCTTTAACGGCAGGATCGCCTGGAACCGCCTGTCGCGCCCTTGCTTCGCGCTGTTGTGGACAAAAATGCCGCTCGACAGCGCGAAATTATGGGTGTTTGGAACCTCTATATCGTAGACGTCCCTCTGTTCGGTAAGCCATTCGACGCGCTTTACTTTATGGTTGTAATTCCTGGCGGCTTCCCAAAACCTGCAAACGTCATTATCAAAAAATCTTCCCAGTAGTGTACCGAACTTCAGCAAGTTTTTGTTTTGCGGGGCCAACTTTTTTCTCTCTTCTTCGTACTCAGAAACAGCCCTGTTCTCGTCGACAAGCTTTTTTGCCAACGCCATACTATGATTAAAATATGTTTTATTATAAGCTTCTTTCCTTTTTAACCTAAACTCGCCCGTCCATTGTTCTTTCGTTTTTTCCCTGCGCCACAACCACAGGGTGGTATTCTCCCATTGTTTTTTTGAACTGTCGGAATGTCTTTTTCTATGCTCCGGATGTCCCCCAAAATATCTTTTTGTATTTTCGGACTGCTTTTCTCTATTTTTGGGATCGGCCCAGTATTTTTTTTGCGCCTCATTTATTATGTGCAATATGTTTTTTCTGAAAGTCTTGTCCGCGTAGAAAAACTCCATATATTTTTCCAGCATATATTTTTTATACACGGGATCTTGCCATTGTTTTTTGGCTCTCTCGCTGAGCATCTTGGAGCATTGCTTCATAAGGGCCGACATTTTCTTTCTGTATTCTGGGGATCGCTTTGTTTCATTGCATTTTTCTATGACTTCTTTGGTATGCAATGTCGCCTTGGCGTGTTTCCTGTGATGCGCCATATGGTATTTTCTGCCCATTCTTATAATATTGTCCGGATTATTATTCATCTTATTAAAATCAATATGATGTTTATCCTCTCTTCCATATGCGCAATAAACGCCGTGCTCCATATTATAAGCATCCGATAGCAGATGGGTAAATACCCATGCGTTTTTCTTCGTATCAAAAACCATAGGATAGCCTTTTATGGTAACCTTCCCTTCTATGGCAGATAGTTTTGTCGTAAACGGCATGAGAGATTCGCCTGGCGCAAGGTCCTTTGCCTGGGTATAGAACCCGTCTCTTGTCATAAAAAGATGGCCTGGCGTGCAGGTTATTTTTTCATCGTTATCCAAAATCACATTTATAACTTCGGCGTTCCTTTTTGTACACCTTGGGTGTGCTATTTCTTCTACGCTCATCGTGCCGGCAGTTGTAATCGTGTAACAATAATTCTTTTTTCCTTGCTTCCATTCATTGGCAAGCTCTATAAAACTCAGGTTTCTTCCGTCGGCCAGAGCAACTTTTGTGTCTCCGTCAAAACAGCCTCCGGCGCTATCCCCTTCCACAAAATAGAGCTCGCATAATGAAGGATCGGATTCCTGGCAATCGGCAAGCTTGCCGGGCAGCGACGCGCCTTCCAGCGCGCCTTTCCGCCTGGTGAGCTCGCGCGCCTTCCTTGCGGCCTCTCGCGCGCGCGCGGCCAGGACAGCTTTCTCTATTATCTTGTTCGCGATAGGCGGGTTCTCTTCGAGGAATCCGCCGAGGGCCTCGTTGACTATCGACTCAACTATGCCTTCGACCTCGGAGTTGCCGAGTTTCGTCTTCGTCTGTCCTTCAAACTGCGGGTTGGGGACTTTCGTACTGATGACGACGGTCAGCCCTTCCCTCACGTCGTCGCCTGATATGGCCGCGTCCGACTCCTTAAGGAGGTTCTTATTTTTGCAATACTGGTTTATCGTCCTCGTTAAAGCGGATTTGAACCCGGTCAGGTGGGTGCCGCCCTCGATGGTATTTATGTTGTTCGCGAAGGTGAATATGTTCTCGCCGTAACCGTCGTTATACTGCATCGCCACTTCCGCTATTATCTTATCTTTCTCTTTCTGGAAATATATGACCTTCTTGTGGAGCACATTCTTATTCTTATTTAAAAATTCCACGAATGACACTATGCCGCCGGAGAACTTAAACTCCATCTCCTTCTCTTTCACCCTCTCGTCCTTCAGGGTGATCCTTATATCCCTGTTAAGGAAGGCAAGCTCTCTTAAGCGGTTGGCGAGCGTGTCGAAACTGTATACTATCTTGTCGCCGAATATCTCCTTGTCGGCCTTGAACGTCACGCGCGTCCCCGTCTTCTTCGCGGTACCTATAACTTTCAGCTTCGATGCGGTCCTGCCCTTCTCGTATTCCTGGTGGTGTATCTTGCCGTCGCGCCTTACCTCTATCTCGAGCCATTCAGACAGCGCGTTCACGACGCTTACACCGACGCCGTGCAAACCCCCGGCCACCTTATATACCCTGTGGTCGAACTTGCCGCCCGCATGCAGCTTCGTGAGCACTACCTCGACAGCCGGCTTGCCTTCGGTCTTGTGTATGTCGACGGGTATGCCGCGTCCGTCGTCGGTAACCGACACCGAATTATCGGCATGTATGACCACGTCTATGTTGGACGCGAAGCCCGCCATACATTCATCTATGGAATTGTCGACGACCTCATACACGAGGTGGTGCAGGCCTCTCATGGTCGTGTCGCCTATATACATAGCCGGCCGCTTCCTTACGGCGTCGACGCCTTCGAGGACCGTTATGGTAGTCGCGTCATACTTCTTTACCGCCGCGGCTTTGTCTTTTTCCTGCGTATCTTGTTCCTGAACTTTTTCTATAGCCTTTTTCTTTGCCATCTCTCTCCTCTTAGCTTACAGCTTAAAACTTACAACTTACAGCTTATTTAATCTCGCCTATCCTGAACCGTATATCTTTAAGCTTCTTCCCCTTCAACCTTCCCTCGAGCTTCTTCAGGATCTCCCTCTTCTTCGTGGTAAGTTCGTACAACCAGCTCGACCCGTCCACATTGACTATCATGTTCGACTTCCTGAGCGAAACCGGCCGCGAGTGCGAGGCCCCCGCCTCTCCCACAGCCTCTTTCCATATTTCAATTATATCTTCTTCGCTGAGACGCTTCTCGGGTCCCAGAGTCTTTATGACGCGCTTTAAAATATCCTCTATGGACTTCTTGTCCTTGCCGGCCTCCCGAGTCTTGTCTTTATCGCGTCTCATCATCCCAACTGCATCGGCAGAACTACGTACACATATTCGCTCCCGACCCTTACCGCGCCGGGTTTCTCAGCGTCCACAAGCTCGAAATTTATCATCTCCTGGTCCACGTTCTTCAGGAGGTCCGCGAGGTAATCCGGATTAAAACCCACAGACAACTCCTTACCTTTATAATCCGCGTCGACCTCGACGCGCGCTTCCCCCAGGTACGGGCTGTTCTTGGACGCTATGATCTTATCCTTACCTAACTCTACCTTGATGGCCATTGAGTCCGGGTTCGTAAAGAGCGCCACCCTCTTCACGGCGGACAGGAGCGCGCTCCTCGACACCACTATCTTCTCCTTCGCTTCTTTCGGTATAACCTGCTCGTAATTCGGGAATTCGCCCTCGATGAGCCTGGAAACGAGCCTCGTTTGTCCCGCGTCAAAGAAGACCTGGTTATCCCCAAAGAAGATCTTAACCTCTCCGTCTTCTCCCAGTATCTTATCCAGCTCGTTAACAGCTTTTGTCGGGACTATAAACTTCCGCTCCATCGATTTTGGGAGCTGCATCTTTTCCTCTATCGAGGCCAGCCTGCGGCCGTCCGTCGCTACCAGCCTGATAAACGACGGTTTCACCACAAAGAGGACGCCGTTAAGCACATATCTTGTCTCGTCACGGCTTATCGCGAAACTCGTCATCTTGAGCATCGTCTTCAACTTCTTCTGCGGCAGGTTTATAGAATCCTTGTCTTTCAATTCCGGCAGCTGCGGAAACTCTTCCCTGGGAAGGCCCATCACCTTGAATGTGTTTTTGCCGCAATCGATATTCACCACATTGTTCTTTTTTACGGATATCGATATACTCTCGTTATCCGGCAGCTCTTTTATTATATCAGAAAACTTCTTAGCGGGCACCGTGATCGCGCCTGTTATGGCGGGCTTTACCGGTATCTTTGAGACTATACCTATATCAAGGTCTGTTGTCGTCATTATAATATTCTCATCCTTTGCCTCTATCAGTATGTTGGATAATATAGGAAGGCTCGATTTTGTGTTTATAGCCGTTTGCACGCTCTGTATGCCTTTTAACAGAATATCTTTCGTTGTGTTGAATTTCATCCCCAGTATACCCCCTTCTATTATTATTGTTTTTATAAAAATAAATAGTAAAAGTAGTAGCAGGGCCTGTTGGTATGTCAGTAAGTAGACAACCGCATAAGACACAACAATTTACGGCCCATAAAAGATCCACAACCAGAAAAAACTTATCAACACTGCCAACAGAAAACTAAAAACCGGCTGCGCCTCAAGCCTTAATGTTCTGGACGAGCCGGTCTACAAGAGACTTAAACCCCTCTTTTGATTTAAGGTCATTCTCTATCTTATCATAAGCGTGTATTACCGTAGTATGGTCCCTGCCTCCGAAATATTCCCCGATCTCCGGCAGGGAATAGTCGGTAAGCTGCCGCGCGAGATACATAGCTATCTGCCTGGGGTAAGCGATGGCCTTGGACCTGTTCTTGGCCCGCATGTCGGATAATTTAATATCAAAGTACTCACTGACCTTCTTCTGTATCATCTCTATAGAGACCTTCTTCTCGCCTTCCGCTATCATGTCCTTCAGGACCTCTTTTACAAGATCGACCGAGACATCCTTCTCCACCAGTTTAGCGTATGCGACTACCCTGATGAGCGCTCCCTCCAACTCCCTTATGTTGGTCTTGACCTTCTCCCCCAAAAAATAGAAGACGTCCTCGGGGAGCGCGATCGTCTCTTTCTCCGATTTCTTTTTTAGTATAGCTATCCTCGTCTCAAAATCCGGCGCCTGGATATCGGTCACGAGACCCCACTCAAACCGGGAGATGAGCCTCTCCTCGAGAGATTGTATCTCTTTCGGAGGGCGGTCGCTCGACACTACGATCTGTTTGTGCGCGTCGTAAAGCGCGTTAAAGGTATGGAAGAACTCTTCCTGCGTGGACTCCTTCCCCGCGATGAATTGTATATCGTCGATAAGAAGCACGTCCACACTCCTGTACTTCTCCCTGAATTTCTGCGTGGACCTGTTTTGGATCGCGCCGATCAGTTGGTTCGTGAACTCCTCGCTCGATATGTAGAGTATCTTGACCCGCGGATTTTTCTGGACGGAACGCTGTCCGATCGCGTGCATGAGATGCGTCTTACCCAACCCGACGCCGCCGTATATGAAAAGTGGGTTGTATGCCTTCGCCGGAGAATCCGATACCGCCATAGACGCCGCGTGCGCGAACCTGTTAGAGGCGCCCACTACAAAACTGTCAAAAGTATACTTGGGGTTCAGGCCTATCTCTTTCGCCGGGCCCTGGTTCACGCGGGCGAACGGCCAGAAGGTCTTCGATTCTTTTTTTGGTTCGTCAGCCTTCGCGGCAACGGCCTCTTCGACGGCCGCTTCAGTGAATACGAAATCGACGTTGAGGTCCCTGCCGGACGCCTTTTGTACGGCAGACGATATCAGCGTCATATAGCGTTCCAGCAGCCAGGTTTTAAAGAACTTGTTCGGAACGCCCAGGACCATCGCGTCTTGAGTAATAGAGACGAATCTTATGGGGCTGAACCATATATTGAAAGTCTGGTCGTTTGCAAGTTCCTTCTTTATTATCTCCTGCGCTATTGACCAGATAGACGTTCCCGAATCCGCCACAAACACCCTTTCCTAGTTATCCACAGACTTTTTGCTTGGGTTTTAACACAAATTGTTCGAGTTATTCACAGGTTGTGCACAATAAAAATCAGAAGTTTACGCCCCGCCATCTCCAACGATGCATTGTGATAGGGCGCCGCTTCCTATTTCGCAAGTTGTAGCCAGGTTCCCAAGACCGCAGGAGTTTGCGCTAACGCCGACGCCGCACTGGCTTATGGCGGCAGATCCATCGCCGCACAAGACTGCGTCGCCCGAACCGTTCTCGCAATTGGCATAGCCCGTCCCTATGTGTTTAATCATGCCAGTTGCGCGGAGACGCGGCGCCTGCCACATCATTATTTTAGCCATCTTAATCTACCTGTATTGATTATCAATCGATTAACTCTTATACCACGGTAAAAAGTAAAGGTCAATCTTTTTGTTGACGCCGGCAATAATTGTGTTATAATCTAACGACATAATTAGATGCTTCGGCAGCTACAATGCTTCCGTCGGGCGCATTGCTTAACGCCGCCTCAGCATCGAATTTGTACACAAATTCGAAAGGACTTTTAAATGAAATATAATCTGAGACCAAAATCTAATCTCAAGAGGAAGAGAAAACACGGGTTCAGGAAGAGGATGAAGGACCGCTGGGGCAGGGCCGTTTTGAAAAGAAGGAGACAGAAGGGCCGCCATAAACTGACGGTATGATCTCCGACGAGAAATTCGGGAAAGATGAGCACCTTTTAAAGACCGCGGACTTCAGCAAGGTCTACAAGAGAGGCGTCCCGCACAAGTCCGGCGGGATAATTTTGTACTGCCAGCCTAACGCGCTGGAAAAGAACAGGCTGGGATTTTCCATAAGCTCCAGGAACGTAAAACTCGCCACCAAACGCAACCGGCTCCGGCGGTTTTTCAAGGAAATCTACAGGAAGAATAAGAAAGATCTGCGGAGCGGCTTCGACATGATCATCGTCGTCAAGAGGGACTTTGGCAGTTCCCTGACCTTTAAAGAGATAAAGAAGCATTTTTTAAGATTGGTAAAAGAGGCAGGCCTTTTGACATGAAAAGAGCGCTGATTCTGTTATTAAAATTTTATCGTAACTGCTTGTCACCATACAAGTTACAATGCTGCAGATTTTATCCTTCCTGCTCTGAATACGCTATATCGGCAATAGAAAAACACGGAGCTTTTTACGGACTTTTCAAAGCCGCGAAACGGATACTGCGATGCCACCCTTTTTCGAAGGGCGGGTATGATCCGGTGTAGAGCAAAAAAATAGTAACCAGAAAAGAAGTAACCAGAAATCTGAAAAAGCTCGGTTGTCTGGCTCCATTCTGGTTACTGGCAACTGGTAACTAATCGATTTTAAGGGAGAAACATGGAAAAGAGACTTGTCATTGCAATAGCGCTGTCGATAGTAATAATACTTTCTTTCCAATCTATGGTGGTGAAACAGAAGAAGGCGCGGGAAACTGTCGCGCCCGTCGGAGAAATAGCCGCGCCTGTACAAACAAAGGCGCCGGAGATCGCCCCCTACCCCGTTTCGAAACCCTCATTCGAGGAAAAATTGCTGGAAGCGTCGACCGATAAATATATCATGACGTTCAGCAATGTCGGCGGCTCGATAAAGGCAATTCGGCTGAAAGAATATAAGAACCTGGGGACCGACAAACCGCTCGACCTAGTGGATATAGAAAATCCGGAGGAGTATATCTTTGCTTTAAGCGAACCGTCAAGCCCCGGAGCTCTTGATATGTCGGAGTATTCGGTAGCGAGAGAAGACGGGGCTGTCGTGTATTCTAAAACGGCAGGCGACTTCAAGATAATAAAGAAGTATATTTTACGTAACAATAAGAATGGCATAGAGTTACAAGTTTTTATAAAGAACATTTCCAGCAGCCGGCAGCCGTTTCGCTACAAGATAGTGGGCGGATCCGGCCTTACCGAAGAGAAAGCACAAGATAAAGCCGTCATAGCCGCGACCGCAAAGGTCAATGAAAAGAAGGTAAATTATAAAAGGCCAAGGAACGATGAACGGATAACCAACTCAGGGGCTGTTAACTGGATAGCGCTTCATAATAAATACTTCTCTCTGATCGTGAAACCGCTTGGCCAGGCAAAAGACCAGTTCCATTATTTGAACAGGGACGGCCTGCTCGTTACCGGAGTCGAGACAGATATATCTGCCATTGCCCCCGGAGCTACGGCGGAGAACAGATATCTCCTCTACGCAGGGCCAAGCAATATACCGGTCCTGAAAGAGTTCGGCTATGAACTCGACGAGACTATCGACTACGGATTCTTCGGAGGAATAAGCAAGATATTGATAACCGCTATGAGACTATGTTACAATATAGTGCGGAATTGGGGTGTGTCGATAATATTGTTGGCGATATTGCTGAATATTGTCCTCTTCCCTTTGACGGTCAAGAGTTTCAAGTCTATGCAGAAGATGCAGGAACTCCAGCCGCAGATGGAAAAGCTGAAAGCGCAATATAAAGGGAACCCTCAGAAACTGAACCAGGAGGTAATGGAGCTCTATAAGAAATACGGCATCAATCCTCTTAGCGGCTGCCTTCCCCTATTGCTCCAGATGCCAATATTCTTTGCTCTGTATCAGGCTTTGATGAAATCGATAGAGCTTAGGAATTCTTCGTTCCTCTGGATAAAGGATCTCTCGTCCCCAGAGGCAATACCGATCCCTATAACATTGCCCATAATAGGCAATACTATTAACATCCTCCCTCTTGCCATGGTGGCGGCAATGGTCTTCCAGCAGAAGATGTCGACTAGATCTACGGGAGCCGGAGTGACCGAAGAGCAGAAACAGCAGCAGAAGATGATGCTGATCATCATGCCGATAATGTTCGGGTTCCTCTTCTACAATATGCCGTCAGGGTTGGTCCTATACTGGATAGTCAGCACTGTCATGACGATATCGGAACAAGCCCTGGTATTGAAAAAGGCATAGCCCTTGACAAATACAGTTTTGTAGGGTATATTTTATTCAATAGTTCCACGTGGAACAATGTTGTACGTGAAACATCCCGGAGTCGCGGGATTTAAATTGGTAATCCCTCAGTTGCTCCGATTTGTCGCAACTTCGGGATAAAATTTGCACGCAAATTTTAATGTCTAAAGTAATAGCTATATGTAATCAAAAAGGCGGCGTTGGCAAGACTACAACGTCAATAAACCTTTCTGTCTATCTCGCCTTTTCCGGCAAAAAGATCCTCCTGATCGACATAGACCCTCAAGGCAATGCCACGAGCGGACTCGGCATCAATAAACATAATATTAAGTCCAGCATTTACGATGTAATAATCGACGAGATAGATCCTCGTACCGCCATATTAGCCACTCAAATCGACAACCTTTCCTTGATACCATCGACCTTAAGCCTCACAGGCGCTGAGGTCGAGCTAGTCGGTATCATGGGTAGAGAATACAGGCTTAAAAAAGCCATAGCATCGCTTATGGCAAACTTTGACTATACTATAATAGATTGCCCACCATCGCTCGGACTCCTGACTGTAAATGCCCTCGCCGCCGCAAATTCAGTATTGATCCCAATACAATGCGAATATTATGCGCTAGAAGGTTTAAGCCAGCTTGTTAATACTGTAAATCTTGTTAAGGATAATATAAACTCAGCTCTCGAGGTCGAAGGGGTATTGCTCACAATGGCCGATTTCCGGACAAAGCTTACAAATGAGGTAATTGATGAGGTAAGAAAATTCTTCAAAGATAAAGTTTATAGCACTATTATACCACGAAATATCCGGCTTACTGAAGCGCCTGGTTTTGGTAAGCCAGTCGCATTATATGATAAGAATTCAATCGGCGCATTAAGATATCAGGAATTTGCCAATGAAGTGTTAGGTGTAAAGAAAGCAGAAAACAAAGACATTAATTCTTGTAACTCTAATTCTGACAAGATGTTAGAGAAGATTAATTAAAGACCTCGGCCTGAGGCCTAGGCACTTAACCGACACTATGGCTGAATAAACTTGGCCGCTCGTAGAACTCGCGGCACTTAGCCAACACTATGGCTGAATAAACTTGGAGATTAAGCAATGGAAAAGCGAGCTCTTGGTAAGGGATTAGGGGCGCTCATCACTCCTACTGATACAGAACGTTCGTTCCAGGAAAATATCATGAATATTCCAATTTCGCAGATAAAGACGAATAAATATCAGCCGCGTGTTGACTTCAATAAGGAAAGGCTGGAAGAGCTTGTAAGTTCAATAAGAGAAAAAGGCGTTGTGCAGCCGGTCCTGGTCAGGAGAACAACGGAAGGCTATGAGTTGATAGCAGGCGAGAGGCGTCTCAGGGCTGTCAGGTCTCTGGGGATAGAAAAGATCCCCGCGATTGTAAGAAATGTAAATGATGTTGATATGCTAGAGATATCCCTGATAGAAAATATCCAGCGCGAGGAACTTAACGCCATGGAAGAGGCAATCGCTTTCCAGAAATTCATCACAGACTTCGGTTTTACACAGGAGAAGATCGCTAAAGTCCTGGGCAAAGATCGTTCAACTATAGCCAACACAATAAGGTTGCTGGGTTTGCCCAAAAAGATACAGGATTATATAGTGGATGGCACTATAACGGCCGGCCACGCCAGGGCGCTTTTGCCGCTCCCGACGGAGATCGACCAGATGCGCGTCTGCACTCTGATCGTAAAGAAAGGCCTCTCAGTAAGGGAGGCAGAGAACATCGTGAGCAGCAAGTCCTACGGCATGCGGAAGATCACGCCTAAAAGTGACAATAACATGGCCGACATCGAAAGCGAGCTTCAGCATGCGCTGGGAACGCGCGTCAAAGTCTTTCACGGAAAGAAGCGCGGCAGGATAATGATAGAGTATTATTCTACAGATGACCTGAACCGTATTCTGGGGATACTCGGGTCGAAAAAACCTTGACTACCAGTATCCTATTAGATTATAATATACAGATATTATATTAGCCAAAGCGCAAAACGAGATGTTGTTTTGCGCTTTTCCGCCTTAATTTATCTACTAAAAGGAGCAAAAATGGTACAGCAGACATTAATTTTAATAAAGCCCGATGGGCTTAAGAAGTCGTTGACGGGTAATGTGCTGACGCGCCTTTCCGAGACCAAGCTGGATATTGTGGCCGCCAAGATCGTGAAAGTCACGCGCGAACTTGCCGAGCAGCATTATGCAAGCCTGAAAGATAAGCCGTTCTTCGAAGACCTGTTGAAGTATTTGATGGGCGAGTACCACAAAAAGAAGGTCATGGCGCTCGTATATTGGGGCGAAGACGCGATAGCTAAAGTAAGGCAGATATGCGGCGCGACCAATCCGGAAGAAGCCGATCCGGTCTCGATACGAGGGGCATACGGCAGGATTACCACTAAAGGCGTGTACGAGAACGTAATACACGCTTCAGCGAATCAGGAAGACGCCGAGCGGGAGATAAAGCTCTGGTTCCAGCCCGATGAAATAATAGCCGACCTCTATCCCGCCAAGAACGTTAAAAAAACGGTCGAGAGGAGCACCTGGGCATGATCAGATCCATGACGGGATTCGGCAGGGGAGAGGCAAAATTCAATAACGGCAGGATAACGGTCGAGATAAAGACGGTCAACCACAAATTTTTCGACGTTACGTCAAAACTTCCGAACAACACTTCCGAATACGAGGACAGGATAAAAGAGGTCCTGCAGAAGAAGATAAAGCGGGGCAAGATAAACCTTATCCTAAGCTACGACGGCGCGTTCCTTAAGGGCGAGAAGATCCTGGTAAACAAGAAAGCGGCGAAGAGTTACCACCGCGGCATGCTGGAGCTCAGGAAATATCTCGGCTTGAAGGACGACATAACGGTGAAAGACATAATGATGCTTCCAGGCGTGGTCTCCTATGAAAGTAAAGAAGAAGACCTCGCGGCCTTCTGGCCTAAAGTGAAGAAAGCGCTCGATGCGGCTGTAGACAAGCTGGTGGCGGACAGGGAGAAGGAAGGCAGGAACCTCTGCGCCGACCTTTCCAAAAGGACCAAAGATATAGAGAAGATGCTCTCTGTCATAAGATCGAGGGCGCACCTGAACATCGACGAGTACAGGAAGCGTTTCGCCGACAGGGCCAAAGAGCTTACCGGCGGCCGTGAGATCGACATGGGAAGGCTCGAGATGGAAGTGGCGATATTCGCTAAGAACAGCGACATCTCTGAAGAGATCACGAGGCTGGAGAACCACCTCTCCAATTTTAACAAGACGATCTCCATGAACGGGGAGGTCGGCAAGAAGATAGATTTCATCGCCCAGGAACTGCACCGGGAGATAAACACCATAGGCTCAAAGGCCAGCGATTTCAAGATATCGAAGAACGTGATAGAGATAAAAGGGGAAATAGAAAAGATACGCGAACAGGCTAAGAATCTGGAGTGATGAAAAAGACGGCCGCCAAACTATTTGTAATCTCAGCTCCGTCGGGATCGGGCAAGACGACCCTGTGCAATAAGCTGTTTGGCGAAAGAAGCGGTCTCGAGCGTTCCGTATCGACGACCACCAGGCCCCCGAGACCGGGAGAGAAAGAAGGCGTCGATTATTTCTTCGTATCCAAAAAGCGCTTTATGCGCATGATAGATAATGACGAATTTTTGGAGCACGAAGAGAATTTCGGGAATTTCTACGGCACGCGGAAGAGAGCGATAAACGACAACCTAAAAATCGGCAGGTCCGTCGTATTGAGCATAGACGTCAAAGGGGCTATGAAGGTAAGGAAGGCGTTCCCCAAAAAGAGCGTGCTCATATTCATACTGCCGCCTTCCATGAAAGTATTGAGCAAACGGCTCCGCGCCAGGATGTCCGACCACCCGCAGGCGATATTGAAGAGATTGAGCCTTGCGAAAAAGGAGATGGCGTACAGGAAGAAGTACGATTACAGGATAATAAATGACAGGCTGGACAGCGCCTATAAGAAGCTGAAGAAGATCATAACGTTGGAACTGGGAGGAGCGTAGAAGATGTACGAGGTCGATATCGAAAAATTATTGAATAAGACCGGAAGCACCTATAAACTCGTGGTGCTTACGACCATGAGGGCGATCGAGCTCTCCGACGGCGCGGCAAGGCTCGTCACGGCCGCTCCGGAGATAAAGACCATAAATGTAGCGTTGCAGGAGATATCCGAAGGCAAGATAACGTACAAGATGAAGGAAAAGAAGTGACAAAGTCGCCGAGGACCGTCCTCTTAGGGGTGACCGGCAGTATCGCCGCGTATAAGGCCTGCGAGATAATAAGCGCGCTCCGGAAATCATCGGTCGACGTCCAGGCGCTGTTGACTAAAGAGGGGGAGCGGTTCATAACGCCGCTGACCCTGCAGACGTTGTCGCGCAATAAAGTCGTCGCCGACATGTTCGAATTGCCTGACGAATGGAACCCGGTGCACACGTCGCTCGCCGACAAGGCGGACCTCATATTGATAGCGCCGGCAACGGCGAATATCATAGGGAAGCTGGCCGGGGGCACGTGCGACGACATATTGAGCTGCGTCGTTTTTGCGTCGAGCGCGCCCGTCCTGATAGCGCCGGCCATGAACGAGAAGATGTATATGCATAAAATAGTGCAGGAGAACATAGCCAAACTTAAAAAGATAGGATACAAATTCATAGGCCCCGTAAAAGGGCATCTCGCCTGCGGGCACGCAGCCATCGGCCACCTTGCCGATACGCAGGATATCGTAAAAGAAGCTTTAAGGCTTTTGAAGTGAGGTCGAATATCGGCGCCATTCTTATAACCGCAGGGCCCACGCGAGAACGAATCGATCCCGTCAGGTTCATATCAAATTATTCTACAGGAACATTCGGTTATGAGATAGCAAGGGAAGCGAAGAGGAGAGGGCGCCGCGTCATCCTAGTAAGCGGGCCGACGTCGTTAAAAGTTCCGCCGGGAGTAAAAGTTGTGATGGTGGAGAGCGCCGCCGAGATGCAAAGCGCGGTGATGAAGAATTTACGTTCGGCCGGGTGCGTGATAATGGCCGCCGCTGTATCGGATTGGCGTGTCCGCCGGGAAGCGCGCGGCAAGATAAAACGCCGCGGAGGCGCAAAGACCCTGGAGCTGGTCGAGAACCCCGACATACTTCGTGAGATCGGGCGTAAAAGACACGGGACACTGGTCGGATTCGCGCTGGAGACCGAGGGTCTCGAAAAGAACGCGGCGAAAAAATTGAAAGAGAAGAATCTGGATCTTATCGTGGCCAACAGGCTAACGCCCAAGAACGATGTATTCGGCCCGGGGCGCGTCGACGCGGTGATAATGGACAGGCTCGGGAATAAGGTAATGGCGCGGCGTAAAACGAAGAAAGAACTGGCTAAGATTATTCTTGACAGGGCGTTAAATTTTAATATATAGGATATTATGAAGAATAAAGGGTTTACCCATGAACCAGTCCACGAACCACTCACTTCGTTCGGGTTCGGGACGGTTCAGGGTTTCGCTCCACCGAAAGAGCGAAATCCTGCAAAAAAAGAAGCCACCACTGTAAGGCGGCGGAGCTTCACGCTTATAGAGTTACTGGTCGTGGTGGCTATAGTCATGGTCACCTTGCTCGTCCTTACGCCTTTCATCCATATGGCCAAGGCCCGCGCTCGCAAGATAAGCTGCGCCAATAATTTACGGCATATAAGCCTTGGGCTGCACGCGTATGCGGCCGATCATAATGGAGCGTTCCCGCAGACGCTGGGGGAGTTGTACCCGAATTACATAGAAGACCAGAAGAGTTTCGATTGTCCGGCAAGCAAAAGTGTGGGGAGTCCGGCCGGCCCTGATTATATATATGTGCAGAGCCTTACAGAGAACGCTCCTCCGAAAGATCCAATTGCGCAGGACATAGAGAATAATCACAAGCGCGGTAAATACATTCTCAAGGTCGACGGTTCTTTGGAATGGATCGCGAGACGTTAGAGAAGCAGGAAGTCCTTCGAGCGTATGAATTGATAAGGTGCTTCGGATGCTCCGAAGGTCCTTCGAACGCTCCCGTTAGTCGCGTTCTCAGGATCAATTTTGCGTGGCAAAATTGGCGCGGTAGCCAAGCGGTAAGGCAGTTGTCTGCAAAACAACTATACAGCGGTTCAATTCCGCTCCGCGCCTCCAAATTTCGCTGCAGTCTGATTCGTGCGAAATTTGTCCCGAGGAGGCCGTAGTTAGACTGTAGGCCGACGAGGGGCTACATATAAAAAGACTGTAGCATTGTTTCGGTAAAACGGTAAGGTAATATCTTTTCCCTTGATTCCTTCTATTCGTCGGAATCTCGGGATGAATTTCGTACCAAAGCGGATTATAGCAAAATTGGGCAGTTAGCGTCCCGCCCCTGGTTAGGTTCCGGGCGGGGCGAGTCTTGTTTTTGACATTATGAAGTCGTGCGGGCAGTTAGCGCAGTTGGTTAGCGCACCACGTTGACATCGTGGGGGTCAGAGGTTCGAGTCCTCTACTGCCCACCAAAAATTTGCAAAGCAAATTTTTGGTGAGGTCTCGCCAACCGTTTCGGTCATACCCTTTGATGGTTGGCGGACCCACCATTCTGTAATTTAAGTCTGGAATGGTGTTGTAAGGAATGTATATTGGTAGTGCGAGGGCAAGTGGTGGAAAGGCTTACACGGTGGCCTTAAAAGTCACTGGCCGCAAGGCCATGAGGGTTCGACTCCCTCCTTGCCCACCACTTCCAAAAATGAGAACCTCAATTGTAACAAAGGAATTTAGATGGATCTGGCTACATTAAGACATTCTACTTCACACGTCATGGCGCAGGCGGTAAAGAGCCTGTGGCCGGACGCCAGGCTCGGCATCGGCCCGTCGATCGAAGACGGTTTCTACTATGATTTCGACAAGGAGACGCCGTTCGCGCCGGAAGACCTGGAGAAGATCGAGGCGAAGATGCGCGAGATCGTGAAGAAGGATCACAAGTTCGAGCGGCAGGAGATGAAGAAGGACGAGGCGGTCAAGTTCTTCCAGAAGCTCAACCAGCCGTATAAAGTGGAGCTTATAAAGGCTCTCCCCGACGAGACCGTTACTATATACAAGGACGGCGATTTCGTCGACCTCTGCCGCGGGCCGCACATAGAGTCGACCGGCAAGATAAAAGCGTTCAAGCTCCTTTCGATCGCCGGCGCCTACTGGCACGGCATAGAGACGAACCCGATGCTCCAGAGGATATACGGGACAGCGTTCGAGACCGAGAAAGAGCTGAAAGAATATATTACGCTCGTCGAGGAAGCGAAGAAGAGGGACCACAGGATATTGGGCAAACAGCTCGAGTTCTTCAGCTTTAACGAAGAGGTGGGGCCGGGACTCGTGCTCTACCACCCGAAGGGCGCGATGCTGAGGAGCATAATAGAGGACTACATACGGAAGGAACATATAAAGAGGGGATACGAGTTCGTCCTCGGGCCCCACATAATGAAGAGCGACATATGGATACGGTCCGGCCATTACGGTTATTATAAAGAGAACATGTACATATTCAAGATCGAGGACCAGGAATACGCGATAAAGCCGATGAACTGCCCCGGCCATATACTCGTATACCAATCGAAGACGCGCAGCTACAAGGACCTGCCGCTCAGATATTTCGAGCTCGGCACGGTCTACAGGAACGAGAAGTCCGGCGTCCTGCACGGCCTCTTGAGGGTGAGAGGCTTTACCCAGGACGACGCGCATATATTCTGCCTCAGAGAGCAGGTCGAAGAGGAGATAATAAAAGTAATCGATTTCGTCGTCGATACATTGAAGGTATTCGGTTTCGAGGAATTCTCCGTCGAGCTTTCGACAAGACCGGAGAAATCGATAGGCAACGACGCCGATTGGGAGGCGGCCCAGGCGGCCTTGATAGGCGCGCTCGACAGGAAAAAATTGAAATACGCGATAAACGAAGGCGACGGCGCGTTCTACGGACCCAAGATAGATATAAAATTGAAAGACGCGCTGAAGCGCGAATGGCAATGCGCCACCATACAGTGCGACTTCGCGCTGCCGGAGAGGTTCAAGCTTACGTATGTGGGAGCGGACGGCAAGGAATACCGCCCGATAATGCTGCACAGGGTCATCTTGGGCTCGGTCGAGAGGTTCACCGGGGCGCTCATAGAACATTTCGCGGGCGCGCTGCCGCTTTGGCTGGCGCCGGTGCAGTGCGTCATAATACCGGTCTCCGAAAAGGCGATAGATTACGTGAGGCAGGTCGAGAAGGAACTCCTCGAAGAGGAGATAAGGGTCACCGTCGACGTCAGGAACGAGAGGCTGCAGAAGAAGATACGCGACGCAGAAGTCGAAAAAGTCCCGTATATGATAGTAGTGGGCGAGAAAGAGGCCCAGGCAAAGACCCTTTCGATAAGGTCAAAAGCGAAAGGCGACCTGGGCGCGATGGATATAGGAAGGTTCGTCGGGATGTTGAAAGAAGAAGTGAAAAATAAAAAGGCTGATAAATAGAAAGGTAAGGTGATCGAGTATCGCAAAGAAAGATCTCAGGATAAACAGTAGGATCAGGGTAAGAGAGGTGAGAGTAGTAGGCGAGGAGGGCGAACAGTTGGGGGTCCTGGCGACGCCGGACGCATTGAAACGCGCCGAAGAAGCAGGGCTCGATCTTGTAGAGGTAGCGCCGACAGCGGTGCCGCCGGTCTGCAGGATAATGGATTACTCGAAGTACAAATACGAACAGGAAAAACGGGAGAAGGAAGCCCGTAAGAAGCAGAAGATTGTTCATCTGAAAGAAGTGAGGATGGGGCCGAAGATCGGCGAACACGACTATCAGTTCAAGCTCAAGAACCTGGAAGAGTTCCTGAAGAGGGGCGACAAGGTCAAGGTCACCATGATGTTCAAGGGCAGGGAGATGTCGCACGTGGACCTCGGCAGGAAGATCCTGGACAGGCTATGTAGCGACGTATCCGCGATAGGAGAGATAGAGGAACGTCCCAGGCTCGAAGGCCGTTTCATCAATATGGTGATCAGGGCGAAGTAATAAGCTGGAAAACAAGAATGTGGAAGCGAGCCGAAAGATGGCTTGAATCTCAAGCCGAGTTTTCTTAAAGGTATCTTTCGGCATTAAATTCGACCTTACACTTAAACAATGGGGACAACTTATGTCGTGCTTCGCACTCCATAAGTTGTGGTCTCATTTAAGGGGAAACATGCCTAAATTAAAGACGAACAGAAGCGTGAAGAAGAGGATGAGGATAAGCAAGAACGGCAAGATCAAGCGTTTCAGGTCTTCCAGGGGGCATCTGTTGACGTTGAAGAGCGCGAAGAGAAGAAGACACCTGGGCAAACCGGGTACGGTCGCTAAGGGGCAGGTAGCGACGATGTATAAGCTATTGCCGTACGGAGCGTAGCAGAGTCAGACCGAGTCCGGTTTATTGCGTTCGTTGGGTTAGTTGCGTTTATTGAGTTAACACAACAAGCGCAATAAACGCAAAGAACGCAACAAACCAACAAGTATATAACTAGGAGGCTACAATGTCACGAGTAAAACACGCAGTTGCGACGAAGAAACACAGGAAGAGGGTTCTCGACGCCGCCGAAGGCCAATGGGGCGGCAGGCATCGTTTTTACCGCCGGGCCAAGGAGTCGGTGGCCAAGGGTATGATGTATAGCTACAGGGACAGGAAGGCAAGAAAACGTGATTTCCGCACGCTCTGGATAGCGAGGATAAACGCCGGATGCAGGGAGCATGGCTTGTCTTATTCGCTCTTCATCAGCGGATTGAAGAAAGCCAAGATCACGCTTGACCGTAAGATACTTTCGGAACTTGCAATCTCGGATAAGAAGGCATTCGCTAAGCTGGTGGAAATGGCAAAAGCATAAAGAACGGGTCTAGAGGATCTTATGCTTGATAAGATAAAACAACTGGAACAGGAAGCCCTCTCAGAGATAGGCTCCGCGGCCAATAGCCGCGACGCCCTGGAGGCTCTCAGGATAAAATATCTCGGAAGGAAGGGCGTCATCGCCGATCTCTTCAAAGAGATGGCCTCGCTCCCAGCGGACGAAAAGCCGCAGGCCGGGCAGCAGTTGAATCTATTCAAGAATTCGGTGACGAGAGCCCTGGATGAGCGCTTAGGCTCGGCCTCGGCCCTTGAGGAAGATACGAAAGACAAGATCGACGTGACCCTGCCAGGCATACCGGCTACCGTCGGCAAATTACATCCGATCACTGCTACCATTAACGAGATATGCGCTGTATTCGTCGGCCTCGGTTTCAGGATCGTAGACGGGCCGGAGATAGAGACCGAGCATTATAATTTCGAAACGCTGAACATACCGCTTGAACACCCTTCGCGCGACGCCTTCGACACGTTCTACCTTAAAAGCGATAGTAACCAGAAATTCTTGCTTAGAAGCCACACCTCTCCGGTCCAGGCCCGCTTCATGGAATCGAACAAGCCGCCTTTTTCCATAGTCGTCCCGGGCAAGGTCTATAGGCCGGACGCCACGGACGCGTCCCATTCGTTCATGTTCCACCAGGTCGAAGGGCTCGTGGTCGGGAATGATATAAAATTCTCGGACCTGAAAGGCGTTCTAACCCTTTTTGCGAAACAGATGTTCGGCAAAGATACGAAGATGAGATTCCGCCCGAGCTTCTTTCCTTTTACTGAACCGAGCGCTGAGGTCGATATTTCGTGCATCATCTGCGGCGGCCCCGGCCGCGATAAAACGGGAGCGCCGCACAGATGCAGCGTCTGCGGAGGCAAGGGCTGGCTCGAGATATTAGGCGCCGGTATGGTGAACCCTAAGGTCTTCAAAAAAGTGGGCTACGATCCCGAAAAGGTCACAGGGCTCGCGTTCGGCATGGGCGTGGAACGAATAGCCATGCTTAAATATGGCATAGATGATATAAGGATGTTCTTCGAGAACGACGTAAGATTTTTGAGGCAATTTTAATATGCGGATCAGTTACAATTGGCTAAAAGAATACATCGATATCAAAGTTCCGGCGGAGAAACTTGCCGAGATGCTGACTATGGCAGGCGCGACAGTGGAATCCGTCGAGGCTGTGCCCGGCGACAGCCTGTTGGAGATAGAGGTGACCGCAAACAGGCCCGACTGGCTGTCATATATCGGCGTGGCGCGCGAACTTTCGGCAATCACCGGCGCGAAGCTGAAGACGCCTGAAATTAAAGGTAATCCCTCCGCCGCTCCTATTCGTCGCGGCGACGGGATGTCCCGCCATTGCAAAACTCAGGGCGGGATCCCGCCCTGGGTAGCTACCCAGGCGGGGAAATTTTCCGGCGAAAATTTCAAGATCACCGTCGAGGATAAGGCCCTCTGCCCCAGATATACGGCCAGGATAATCAGGAATGTAAAAGTAGGCGAATCTCCTGCGTGGCTCAAGACGAAGATCGAGGCGATGGGGCTTCGCCCGGTCAATAACATCGTAGACGTAACAAACTTCTGCCTCTTTGAGACAGGGGAGCCGATGCACGCGTTCGACCTGGACTCGCTCGAAGGCGGCGCGGTAAATATACGTAAGGCAAAGCAGGGCGAAAAGATCATCGCCATAGACAATGCGGCAAAGACCTTGGACGGGACAATGCTTGTGATAGCCGATTCTGCCAGACCTGTCGCGATAGCGGGCGTCATGGGCGGGATAAATACGGAAGTATCGCAGGCGACGAAGAATATATTGCTGGAAGCCGCGTTTTTCGATCCCATCTCTATCAGAAGGACGGCAAGGAAGCTCTCGATATCGACGGAATCGAGCTACAGGTTCGAGAGGCGCGTCGATATGGCTAATATAGCGTATTCGTCGGACAGGGCAGCGGCGCTCATAGCGAAATTGACAGGCGGCGAGATAGGCGAATTCGTCGATATAGGGAAGAAGTCGGAAGCGCCGCGGACAGTAGAGATCAAATGTTCGAGGTTTGGCGTAAAACTGGGAGCCGATATTCCGGCATCAAAAATAAAGAAGATATTAAGCCTGTTGGGACTGAAGGCAAAGACCTCGTCGGGCGACAAGGTGAAATTCGAGATACCGTCTTTTCGCTATGACCTTAACAACGAGATAGACCTCATCGAGGAGGTGGCCAGGATATATGGTTACGATAATATCCCGGAAACTATCCCGCCTGTTGTCGAACAGCCGATAAGGTTGCCGCGCGGCATGGAGATTGCGGGCAATATTCGCGCGGGCCTCATCGCTATGGGCGCGAACGAGATCATAACCTATAGTCTTCTCGGCAGAAAACTCCTTGCGATGGCCGCGATCCCGGATAACGGCATAGTGGAGATAGTGAACCCGCTCACAAGTGAGCAGGAGATAATGAGGCCGAGCCTTATCCCGGGGATGCTGAACGCGATACTTTGGAATATGAACAGGAAGACGAAGGACCTGAAGCTTTTTGAGTTAGGCAACATATATGTAAAAGAAGGCGGCAAGGTAACTGAGAAGAAGCATCTGTCGATAGGCATCGCAGGCTCTGCGTTCTCAAGCTGGGCCGGTTCCTCGAGGGAGTCGAGCTTCTTCGACGTGAAAGGAGCGGTCGAAACGCTCCTCTCATCACTCGGCGTGGAGAACGTTACTTTCAAACAGGTCAAAGACAGCAGTTTTTCATCCGCGGCATGCGCGTCTATAGAGATAGACGGTAAGAGCGCGGGAATTATAGGCGAAGCGAGCCGCAAGGTCCTCGCGGCATACGACATCAAAGACAAGGTCTACGTCTGTGAACTCTGCGTCGAGCCTATACTGCAGCGCGCGATGACTGTAAAACGTTTTGTCCACCTGCCGAAATATCCGTCAGTCTATCGCGACATATCGATAGTGGTCGGGAAAGACGTTACGAACTCGGATCTGATCATCGCGATAAAAAGCGCGGGCGGAAACGCTCTCAAAGAGACTAAACTTATCGACAGGTACATCGGAAAGCAGATCCCCGACGGGAAAGTCTCTCTTACTTACAGGCTGGAATACCGGGATCTCAACAAGACTCTTGAAGAAAGAGAGATCTCGCTCCTCCATTCCGGCATCCTCCGCGCCCTCGAAGAAAAATTCGGCGCAAAACTCAGGTAACCCATCTGCGCAAAGTTGCTTTTACCAAAATCTGTGGTATACTTTCATTAGAAGTAAAAAATCCCTGCTGTGCTCGTGATTTAAGATGAAGAATCTTGAGCCATTAGAAATTTAAAAGGGAGCCTAACTGCGCGAGCGCCTTGGCGCTCATGACGAGGGCACCCACCTGTACATAACAGGGTCAAGATAATTCAATCTCACACGGCACAAGCGGGGATTTTTTTCGCTTTGCCCTTGCGACGATCTGGCGAACCGGCCAGTGGGCTTCGCCTAATTTTGATATCAAGAGTGTTTGGTTTTATCTATATTATTTCTGTTATCTTGTCCTTATGGTAACTATGGCGCTAAAGTACTTTCGGTGGTAGTGTAACCTTATCAAAATTTACGGCTCCCGCCTGCCTTGCGGCTGCATTACTGCAGGCGGGCAGGCAACCCACGTGGCCGGTTGCCATCGTCGCCATAACAGAGCAAAAAAATCCCATTTTTATAACTGGTAAAACCCCTTAAATCTCCTTAATTTTTTCCCCTGTTGGTTGGCTTGCCATTGTTGCTCAAACAATTTAAAAATTCCTGCAAGAATTTTCCCGATTTTGGCATCTTATATAGTAGGGGATAAACCGTCTATATAGACAGAAAGTCAGGCAAAATATGAAAGAATTAATACCACAGGAGATTATTGAGAATAAGATATATCTCATCAGAGGGCATAAGGTTATACTGGATAAGGACTTAGCAAGTCTTTACGAAGTGGATCCCAGGGCTTTAAGGCAGCAGGTCAAAAGAAACAAAGAAAGGTTCCCAGAGGATTTCATGTTTCAGCTCACGGAGGAAGAGCTGATCTTCATGGTGTCACAAAATGTTACACCATCACGAAAAACTTTCGGAGGATATCTACCCTATGCCTTTACTGAGCAAGGGGTAGCTATGTTATCTGGAGTTTTACACAGTAAACGCGCCGTGCTAGTTAACATTGCTATAATGCGCGCATTCGTAAGGTTAAAAACTATCTTATCTACCCATAAAGAGCTCGCCCACAAGTTGAATGAGCTCGAACGCAAGATCGAGAAGCACGACGGAGACATCAGCTCGATATTCGAGGCGATCCGCCAGCTCATGGCGCCTACGCCTCAAAAGGCGCGGGTCATAAAAGGATTTAAGCAAGTGCGGTAGGAAAGGCTCTGCTCTAACCTAAGCCTAGTTATGTGAGCACTGAAAATATTCCCCCATAGTATAGCTATAGGGTCGGTCTTTGTTCAGTCAAAAAATGGGAGCCTGCGGAACTCGGCCTCATGGAAGAGGCCTCAAACATCCGCGGCTCTTTTTAACCGTTTTTCTCCATCACAAAGACCTAATATTTTCAATGTGCTCATCATAACGTCGGCTTAGGTTTTAAGACTTCTAAAGAGATTGTCCTCGGAAACACTTGGAACACTTGGAAGATAGACTTTGAAATTCCAGTTTTGTAGTGTATAATTGAATCGATGAGCAGAAAAGCCAAGCTAAAGTTTGATGAAGTTGGGTATTGGTCTGAAATGAAGCTCGAGATAATCGATGCTTATGCGCGAGAATATTCTAAAATAATTTCAAAGTGTTCTAACCCATCATTTGATCATATATATATTGATGCATTCTCCGGTCCTGGGGTACACAAATCAAAAACTACTGGGGAGATGATCCCCGGAAGCCCTCAAAAGGCTTTATCGGTTAAACCTCCGTTCAAAAAATATTATTTTATTGACCTTGATTCGACAAAGACGAATTATTTGCGTCAACAGGTTGCCAATAACCCAGACGTAGTTGTTAGTACCGGCGATTGCAATACTATTTTATTAAATAATATATTTCCCCAAGTAAAATATAAAGATTATAAACGAGGCCTTTGTCTGCTTGATCCGTATGGTCTGCATCTTGACTGGAAAGTCATAAAAATAGCCGGGGGCATGAAATCTATCGAGATATTTCTTAACTTTCCAATAGCAGATATGAATCGAAATGTTTTTTGGCATAACCCGAATGGCGTAGATCCAGATGATATTGAAAGGATGAATGCATTTTGGGGCGATGATTCATGGCGCAAAATAGCGTATACGACAAAAAAGAACCTTTTTGGCTATGAGGAAAAAGAACCAAATGATATAATTGCAGAGAGTTTTCGTAAACGCCTTAGTGATGTTGCTGGATTTAATCATGTGTCCGCACCATTGCCGATGAAAAATTCAAACAATGCTATAATATATTATCTATTTTTTGCATCTCAAAGGCCAGTTGCAAAGAAAATTGTTGACTATATATTTGATAAGTATTCTAAGGTGGGGGCATAATAATGGCATCCTATTCATCAATTGAATGGACCGATTCAACATGGAATCCAGTAACCGGCTGCACTAAGGTAAGCCCTGGTTGTAAGAATTGTTATGCTGAAATATTTGCCGAGAGGTTTAGAGGAGTGCCGCGGCATCCATTCGAACAAGGATTTGATTTTAAGCTCTGGCCGAATCGGCTACGGTTGCCCGTGATGTGGAAAGAGTCTCGAATGGTTTTTGTTAATTCTATGTCAGATTTATTTCATGAAAAAGTGCCCGATAATTTTATTAAAGAAGTTTTTAATACAATGATCGAAGCAGACCACCACATTTTTCAGGTTCTTACTAAACGTTCAGAACGAATGATGGAATGGATTCAAGAACAATTTGCAAAAGATATTGTTCCTGCTCATATATGGCTTGGAGTTTCAGTTGAAAACCAAGATTATGTTGATAGAATTAAGGATTTAAAAGATACGCCGGCCTACGTGAGATTTGTATCCTGTGAGCCTCTATTAGGGCCATTAAAGCTTATTTCTCGCGATTTAGATAGTATACAATGGGTTATTGTGGGTGGCGAAAGTGGTCACAAGGCCAGGGCGATGAATCCACAGTGGGCTAGAGATATTAAAGAGCTGTGTCGAGATAGTGATGTAGCATTCTTTTTTAAACAATGGGGAACATTTAATGATCTAGGTGAGAGAGTAGGGAAAAAGCGTGCGGGGCGCCTTCTTGATGGAAAGATGTGGGATCAGATGCCCAAAGCAGAGTACTTTCAGAAACAGCAATTAGAATATGTTTAAAGTGGCACCAAATATATGATGACGCAAATTAGGGACAGCGACCATTTTTAGCGTGAACTTGAGGTCGCAAATTGCGATCTCAAGATGAAAAATCAGGAAAAAATGTAGAACCACCTACCCGATCAACCCTATTCCCATATATAAGAACTAGGCTTAATGGTGTCACAAAATGTTACATCATTATGACCAAAATTTTGCTATTTTAATACAGGCTAAAGTAATATAATAAAGCAAATAGCGATGAGAGTAACAACCATAACAGGAGAAAAAGACGATGAAACGATGCAAGAGGTGCAAGGTGCCGCTGGAGGGATTTTTATACAGGATGATAGCGGCGAAGCTGTTTGGAATAAGACCGTCGGATAAAGACGCCGATATATGCAATAAGTGTATCGGCAAATCTGAAAGGCCCGAGAAGCCGAAATGCAGCTGTGTCTGTTGCGATAAGCATTAAGAGGCTGTGGAGGATTTAAAATGGCAAGTCCTCCGTCGTAAAGAAAGGCGAGGCGATCGTCATGCCCGCCAATAAGCCGCATGCCCTGAAGGCCGCCGCGAGATTCAAAATGCTGCTCGTCATGATAAAGAGCGCCAATGGATAAAATATTGGAATTTTGCGCCGCAAAACGCACCGGAACGATAATAGCGGTCTCGATAATAGCGATATTCCTCGTCATATCTTTAATAAGGACGTACGATTTTAAAACTTTTCAAAGCATCATCGACTCCGGGGGCGATGATTGGAGCCTGTATGCGCGCTACGCATTGGACATAAAAGATAACGGCCTTCTTATGCCCTCCGTGCAGGGAGCGTATTATTTCCCGGCAAGCTATCTCTATTCCTATTTTATCGCATTTTGTCTGGCGCTGTTCGGGGAGAAGAGCGTTCCGATATTTATAGCGCAGCATCTGATGCTGGGACTTTCCATAGGGTTCGTCTACTGGGCGTTCAGAGACAAGATGAACGGACTTACATCCCTCATATTCCTATGCACCCTTTTCGTATTCAGCATAAAAGATATCTGTAAAAACTATTCAGCTTTGCTGCTGGGAGAGAACCTGGCGCTTTTTACTATGGCGCTTTTCTTTTTATGTTTTATCAAGGGCATCGAAAAGAAGAGCCTTGCGCTGCAGCTTACAGCCGCCTCCTCGCTCGGGCTCTCTATTCTGACAAGGCCCAATATCGTTATATTCGGCCTGGCGTTCATTCCGCTCGTCACAGCATACTACGTCAGACGGGGGAGGGCCGGCTATATAAAGCTGGCGGCATTTTTACTGGTGTTTTTTCTAAGCTCATCGCTTCTCCTGGTAAGGAATTACCTGGTCTGCAAAAAGCCGTACCTTCTTCCCGTCCAGGTGTCATCCATGAGTTTTGCCAGGATGTATCACCCTATACCTTCATCAGTGGATCTTACAAGGACGAACGAGAATTTCCTTTACGCGAAGCTGCATCTTAGTAGGGATATGGTCGATTATGCGGAATATGCGCTGCAGAAGCCCCGCCTCTTCTTCGGTTATTATATTAAGAAGGCGCTTTTCTGTCTCGGCTACATGTCCCCCCTGTCTCCGGTGTATGGCCTGCGCAGCCATTGGCTGGCCATGTGGGCGGGCTATTTTTTATACCTGTTTTTCCGGATCAAAGACCGCGCAAGGCCGGAGATGTGGGAAGCGGCCACGCATCTTTTTATTATATGCTATTATGGAACAGTGATCATGAGCGCGCCTATCCATAATTACGGGTTCAGGATGCTGATCCCGGTTATATTCTATGTGCTGGTATTTGCCTTTTTGGCGCTCGACAGGCTATGGGCAGGCGCCAGGACATATTTTAACAACATCGGCACTTGGAGGTAAATGAATATGGAAAAAGATAAGAAGAGGCCGGCAATAACGAATCCCGGCTATTTAAAACTATTGGCTGTGGCAGCCGTGATATATGTAATAGCTACTTGTGTGATGCTGTCGGACCTATACAATAAGGTCGGCGAATTGGAGCACAAGATGGTTCATATAACAGGTGGAGACCACGTCTGTAAATAAATAAGATAAATACCTTCCCAAAACCTAAACAGTTACCAAGAGAAGCTATTTTTTACTTGTATATATGACAGAGGGCGTAGTGTAAGCATTTATTACGCCCTCTTTTATTTCATCGGCATTAATAATGTGGATATAGAATTAGGAGGAAATTATGATTAATACGGGCGATACCGCGTGGGTCCTGATGTCGACGGCTCTGGTGATGCTCATGACCATTCCCGGCCTCGCGCTTTTTTACGGCGGCTTGGTGCGAAGAAAAAATGTCCTTGCCACCATGATGCAGTCTTTCTTTGTCTTGTGCCTGATAAGCCTGCAATGGATATTGTTTGGTTATACCCTGTCGTTCGGGCCGGATAAATTCCACATCATAGGAGATCTGTCATGGTTTGGCCTGAGGGGCGTCGGCGCGGAGCCGAATGCCGTGTATGCCGCGACCATTCCCCACGTTCTTTTTATGGCATTTCAGATGATGTTTGCGGTGATCACGCCGGGGCTGATAACAGGCGCATTCGCCGAGAGGATGAAATTTTCCACATACGCGGTATTCACTTTATTGTGGGCGACCCTGGTGTACGATCCTGTGTGCCATTGGGTCTGGGGCTCCGGCGGATGGCTGAGGAACATGGGAGTGATGGATTTTGCCGGGGGGCTTGTGGTGCATGTCACGGCGGGTTTTTCGGCTCTTGCGTGCGCGTTTTATATGGGATCGAGAAGAGGCTATGGCAGGGAGCCCATGCCGCCGCATAATCTCCCTTTGACTATTATAGGCGCCGGGCTTCTGTGGTTTGGCTGGTTCGGATTTAACGCAGGAAGCGCGTTGGGAGCGAACGCTATCGCGGCGATGGCCCTTGTCGTTACCAATACGGCCGCCGCCACCGCCGCGCTTACCTGGATGCTGATCGAATGGAAAGTTACGGGAAAACCCACCCTTCTGGGCGGGGCAACCGGCGCCGTAGCGGGGCTTGCCACAATAACTCCCGCGTCGGGATTTGTGGGCCCGTTTTCATCCATTATCATCGGCATCGCAACCGCCGCGATCTGCTATTTTGCGGTTGCCGTAGTAAAACTTAAGTTCTCTTATGACGACTCGCTCGACGCGTTCGGCGTCCACGGCATCGGAGGATTCGTGGGCGTTATCTTTACAGGGGCTTTAGCGCAGAAAATATTTAATCCCGCAGGTAACAACGGCCTGTTTTTCGGTAACGCCTCCCAGCTTGCCGTCCAGACATTCGGCGCGCTCGTCATTGTCGTATATTCCGTCGGTATGACATTCGTCATGCTGAAAATACTCGACGCTACCATGGGGCTCAGGGTGAGCGACGAGGAAGAGGTGATAGGTCTCGATATTAGCCAGCACGAAGAGAGCGCGTACACGTTGTTGGATTAGTGGTAGTCCCTCACCGCATGAATTAAACAGATGCGGTTCGGGATGATTTGTAAGAGTAAGATTGCAACAAATCGGGGGCAGCCATGAAACTGGTGATAGCGATAATTCAGCCGCACAAACTCGAAGATGTTTTACAGGAGCTTGATAAAAATGAGATACACCTGAGGACTGTTTCCAGCGTGTTGGGATGCGGAAGGCAAAAAGGGCGGGTGGAGGTATACCGGGGAAGAAAAGAGACCGGGAATCTCCTCAAAAAGGTCCGCATAGAGATCGCCGTCAATGAAGGATTTGTCGAGCCGACCATAGCCGCGATAACGCGCGGCGCCAAGACCGGCGCCATAGGCGACGGTAAGATATTCGTGCTGGATCTTACAGAATGTGTAAGAATAAGAACAGGCGAAAAGGGAAACGAAGCCATAGGGTAGTAATTTTACTACTTTAATACACACCAAAGTAATATAATAATCATAACCTGGGACGGTTATGACATCAATAGCGGGAATAGACAAAGAAGAGGCTTTAGGGGCGAGGATGGCCGCCGCCGGTATAAAGGAGTCCGATATCGTCGAGCTCTTCATACTCGCCGGTAAAAAGGGAGGCCAGAAGGTCAATAAGACCTCCTCCTGCGTATATCTGAAACATAAGCCTACCGGTATCGAGGTCAAATGCCAACAGGAGCGCTCCCAGGCGCTGAACCGGTTCCTTGCCCGTAGGATCCTTGTCAACAAGATCGAAGCGCTTATTCTCGGCAGGGAGTCGGAAGAGCAGAAGAGATACGAGAAGATCCGCCGCCAGAAACGCAGGCGTTCAAGAAGGGCTAAAGATAAGATGCTCAGGGATAAGAAACTCCATTCCGAGAAGAAATCGCTCCGAAACAAATCCAAAATTTCACTACTCTAATATAAGCCGAAGTAATATAATAAATACATGCCTAAGCGAAAAAAATTCCTACCGGTAATAATTTTCTTCATCCTCATTATCTCTATCGCCGTATTTTTATTACACAAGACCCTGTCATACCCGGAAAACAAGTGGACGAGGCTGATAGTAAAATGCGCCGGAGTGGTCGATAGCGCCGGTAAGGCGGCAGGCGAGGGCATAATGAATGGCCCGATAGCCAATTGCGAGGCTGTAGGCATATTCCCGTCTACAATTTCCGGAGGATTCGGCCTCGGCGGCCAATACGGCCAGGGGATAATATTGGTCAAACATGACGACGGATGGTCGCCCCCGGCGATATTTACGCTGGCCGGAGGGAGCATCGGCTGGCAGATAGGCGCTCAGGCGACCGACATAATACTGGTCTTTATGGACGCTCACAGCGTCGATGCCATTCTTCGGGGAAAGATGAAACTCGGCGTGGACGCCTCGGTTGCCGCGGGCCCGGTCGGAAGGAACGTGTCGGCGGCCACCGATGCCCAATTAAGGGGCGGCATATTGTCGTATTCCATATCGAGAGGCCTTTTCATCGGCGCCAAGGTAGAAGGCGCGGTACTTTTGGAGCACGAAGAAGCGAATGAGGAACTTTACGGGAAGCCCCTAACGGCCCGGGAGATACTTATTGAAGATAAGGCCGTCATGCCCAAGGCCGCATACGCGTTCTTTAAGACATTACAGCCGGACAATCCGGTAATCCGTTTCTTAAGAAAAATAGGGGTGTTTAAGTAGGGATGATGAGGATAATACTCATAGCTATAATATGCTGTTACTTGTGCGGCTGTTCCAGTATAATGTTAAGCGAACGGGAACGGGCGCTGGATGCGGATTATGAAAACGGCAAGATAAGCAAGATCCAGTATCTATCGTCAATGAGTGTTCTGGAGCGGGAAAGAGCTAATAATGCATCCGGTAAAAAATAACAGGTTATATTTTCGAAAGGCGAGAGATGAAGAAGGTCGTTGTAATGCTGTTATTATTCTCTATGATGGCCACTGCGCCGTCGTATGCGCTTGACCTGGCGGAAAAAGTCATATATAAAGAAGTCCAGATCGGCACTGAGACGGTTTTAGTCAACCGGTTCACAAAAAGGGTCGTATCGAGGTTGGAATACGGCAAATATGTGCAGCTTCCTACGACTAAGGGTTTTGAGGACGCGCCGTCTATCCAGGAAATATACCAGTCCCGTTACAACGATATGACACAATAAAGGAGGAACGCATGAGAAGAATAATATTATCTTTTTTCGCCGTCTGTATATTGATCGGCCCCGTATCGGCGGCGGACGACGTCCAGCCGACGTCGATAAAGGACGAGGTACAGTCGCTTTTTAACACCTCGGGCACTGCGTTCGACAAGGAAGACGTCGGTGGTGTGGTCAGGGCATACCTTCCGGCGGCCACATTGCAGTACCTGGACGGCACGGTCCTTACCGCGGACGAATGGAAAGCAAACCTGAAGAAAAATTTCAACAAGATAGAAAATGAAGAAACGAGATATGACGTCACAAAAGCGGAGGCCATAGACGTAAACGGCGCGGCTACGGTCACGGCGATACACGAATATATGCTGACCGGCGGAAAGCACCTGTATCGGACTACGCGGACGTGGCAGGTCGACCTGACAAAGACCCTCAACGGCTGGCGCATCGTCCGTTTAAAACAGCTCTCCCATAAAATGACTTGTGACGGCGCTCCATGCGAAGAAGATACGGGGATCGAAAAATTCTAGATGGACCTATTCGAAAAAGAGAAGACTAAGCTGAAGGCCGAAGGGCCGTCCTTCGGCAAAAGCTCAGGACAGGCCCTGAGCCCTTCGACAAAGCTCAGGGCTCATCCCGAGCAGAGTCGAGGGATGAGCGAAGCCGAAGGGCCGCTCGCCGCGAGGATGCGGCCGAGGTCGCTCGACGACTTCACTGGCCAGGAACATATCCTGGGCCCCGACAAGCTGCTGCGGCGGCTGATAGCGTCGGATAAGATTTCGTCGCTCATCCTTTACGGGCCGCCGGGATGCGGCAAGACGACGCTCGCGCTCATAATAAGCGAGAGGACGAAGTCGCACTTTGAGAGGATAAACGCCGCGTCCAATAACGTAGCGGACATACGGCGCATCATCGCCCAGGCCCAGAAGCGCGCCTCCGTAGACGGCAAACGCACGATACTATTGATAGACGAAATACACCGCTTCAACAAGGCCCAGCAGGACGTGCTGATGCCGGACGTCGAGGCCGGCAACCCGGTACTCATCGGCACGACGACCCACAACCCTTTCTTCTACGTAAATAACGCCCTCCTTTCTCGCTCGCAGGTCTTTGAATTCAGGAAATTGTCCGACGTCGACGTCGTCATGATATTGAAAGCCGCTTTGAATGACAAAGAGAGAGGTTTTGGGAAGATATCCGTTGCAATAGACGACGACGCTGTCATGCACCTTGCCAGGATGTCGGAAGGGGACGCCAGGCGCGGCTTGTCGGCGCTCGAGATAGGCGTCCTGACCACGCCGGCAGGCAAGGACAAGAAGGTCCGCATTACGCTTAAGATTGCGGAAGAGTCCATACAGAAGAAGGCCGTGGTATATGACAAGAACGAAGACGGGCACTACGACACGATATCCGCGTTCATAAAGTCGATGCGCGGCTCGGATCCCGACGCTGTGCTCTACTGGCTGGCAAAGATGATATACGCCGGCGAAGACCCGAGGTTCATCGCCCGCAGGATCGTCATCTGCGCGGCAGAGGACGTGGGCAACGCCGACCCGCAGGCGATCGTCGTGGCCAACGCGGCGCTTCAGGTGTCGGAGTTCGTAGGGATGCCGGAGGCGCGCATACCGCTCGCCCAGGCGGCCGTCTATGTCGCGTGCGCGCCGAAGTCGAACGCGAGTTACCTCGGCATAGAGGCGGCGTTAAAGGATGTGGAAGCGGGCAGGACGCTGGAGGTGCCGGACCACCTGAAGGACGCGAGCCTTGACTCGGAAGAGTTCGGCCACGGCAAGGGGTACAAATACGCGCATGACTTCGACAATCATTACGTGAAACAGGAATATAAACCCACGGACAAGATCTACTACATTCCGACAAATATGGGATATGAGGCGAAGATCAAAGCGTGGCTGGAGAAGCTCAAGGCCGGTAAATAATATTGACTTAATATATATATAATATACTTATGGAAATTATATATAATACAAAAAGGAGGGGCAATGAGCGCCAGAAAGAATGCCATTCTTGTCTTTTCCGCTATTTTTTCATTCAACTATTCGATCATTACCACTCAAGTTTTCGCTAATCCTTTTTCCATTCCAAAAGTCCTGCCCGGAGAATCTCAGGAAATACAGCTTCTCGGATCCACAGTTAATATCAAAGGGATTACAGATCAGGATAATGTTCTGCGGGTAAACGGACGGAACATAATCATCCAGAAAGACGGCTCATTCCAGGATGACGTCCTTATCCCTTTAGGCGATACCGAAATACAAGTTACGGCTACAAACAAGGACGGTAAAGTTAAAACCTACGCCAAAAAAATAACGGCGAAGGAAAATCACTTCTTCATGGTGGGGCTCGCCGACGGGACACTCAACTTTTCCCAGGCAAGCGAAGGCGTGACCTGGGAACGGGATGGGAAGCATTTCAAGAACGGCTTCAACGCCGACGGGAAACTCGCCTACTACTGCGTCGGCAAGATCCTCGGGAAAATTTTAATCAAATCCCAGCTCGACACCGATAAAGCTACCCAGGAAAAACTTTTTACCTATATCGATCCCGATAAATATTATCCGGTCTATGGCGACGATTCCACGGTGGTGTATGATGTGAACAGCCAGGGGAAGTTCTATCTCTTGTTAGAATGGGACAGATCGGGGATCACGGTCGGCAACTTCCAGACGCAGATAGGCGGGGAGAAGTCCGACAAGATAGCGAAATATAACAGGACCCTCTATGGCGGCAAGATCCAGCTCGAGTCGACCCAGCGGACCATATACGGCGAACCCATCACGAAGGCCGCCATGTTCGCCGCCGAGGCGAACCAGCACGCCGGCCATAATGAATTTTTGGCTACGGGCACATCCCTGTATTATCTCCGGCACAGGAATATTGTAGAGGGAAGCGAACAGGTGCGTATCGATGTAAGGGATAAGAATACCGGCATAACGCTGTATTCGATCAACCAGGCGGTTTCTACGGACTATCAGATAAAGTATGACCAGGGCAATATTACTTTTAACAAACCTGTCCTGGCCGTTGCCGCTTCCGATACGATCATATCAAGCGACGTCCTGAACGGCAATCCGGTTTACGTCGTCGTGAATTACGAATACAAGGATCAGAACGCGTTCCCGATCTCGATAGAAGAGTTCGGGCAAAGGACCGGCGGCTTAAATATAACGCAGAATTTCAATAATTTCGGCGTCGGCGTTACTTATGTCCAGGAGGCAAACCCAAACGATTCCCTTAATCAGTATCAGATGTACGGGATAGACGGCACCGTTAAAATCGGGAATTTCACCAAAGCCACCATCGAGGCTGTGGGCACGCAGGCCGCCACAGCGCCTCTATATATCTCTTATAACGGCGGCTACGATTTTACCACAGTGACAGGCGATAACGCCCTTCGGGACCATGCGTTAAAGATAAACGTTAATTCGAGTATAGGCGAATATCTGGGGCTGGGCAGAGGTTACGGAGATTTTTCATTTTATTACCAATATATAGGGAAGAATTTTGTAACCTCCGACAGCCTTTTCCAGGCGGGGACGGAAAAATACGGGTTTGAGTTCGCGCATAAACTCACCGAGAATGACAATATACGCTTCATATACGAGAAGAAAGCGCTTGAATCGACCAATAAAGCGGCCCAGAACCAGGTCACTGCCGGCTCGGAACAGGACTTCACGGGGCAGTGGACCCACAAGTACGATAAATTCGATTTCATAACGGAATTCGCGTCCAAGGATAAGACGGATGTGTATTCTTACTATGGCGGCGGGCAGCATAGATTAACGGAAAACACGATCGCCGAGCGCGTCCAATATAATTTAAACAAGATAACCTCCCTGTTCATAGGAGAGCAGATTACCGTAGACGGCGGCAAGGCCAGGACCTCCGCCGGCGTTAACACTAAGCTTTTCGACGGCACAAAAGCCATGGTCGAGTGCGCGGCCGGGAACGACGGCAATTCCGTATCGGCCGCTTTCGATAAGGCTGTGGGGCAGGAAGGAAGCGTTTATACCAACTACACTTTTACCGATTCCGTGACCGACGGGAAATCTTCCACGACCTCATTCGGCTCAAACACCGCGTTAAGCCCGAACGCCAAACTAAATACGGAACGGCAGTTCATAACCAGCGACATAAGGGGCGCCTACACGACGAATCTGATGGGCTTGAGCTACAGCATAAATCCCCAAGCGGAGTTCAGCGCCACTTACCAGAGGCGTAACGAAGGCGAGGATTATAACCTGATGGGATCCATCCCGCAGGATGCTTTCTCATTTAACGGCTCGTATATAGCTCCCGATAAGTTTAAGCTGGTGACGAAGGAAGAATACAGGCGCGATCAGGACAAGACCTGGCAGATCCTGACGGACAATACGGGTGAGGTAAAGGTCTTCGGCGACGTATATCTTTTCGGCGAATGTGAATATTCCATCGCCTACACGGAGGGGGCCAACGATTCCTGCTCGAAGATCGACAAAAAACAGGTGGGGCTCGCTTACAGGCCCGTGGCGTTCGACTGGTTCAACGGCCTTATCAAATACATACGTTATATAGACGAACGGCCGGACAGCGTTACGAGCGCTGACGGCGGCTTCCTGACGATGCAGTCGACAAGCGACACGTTTGCGGCAGAGGCGGCGCTTGATTTGCCGTGGAATTTCCAGCTTGTGCAAAAGCTGGCCTATAAATACGAAAAGACGCTTTCATACGATCCGCTCGGGATAGTAGAAACACCGGATGACCTTACCGCTAAATTATGGATAACCAGGCTTAATTACCATCTTACGAAAAAGTGGGATGCCGCGTTCGAATACAGGGTCTTGCAGGAGAAGGGGCCGTCGCTTGGCGCTACGACGCAACACCGCGAAGACGGGTTCCTTGTCGAAGCCAACTATCTTATAGCGAAGGGCATTGCCGTCGGCGCGGGCTATAACTTCACCTCATTCGCCGACAACCTCGACATGAAACTCTCGGACATCGCCGACAAAAATCAGGGCGCCGGCGGGTTCTTCGTGAGACTGCAGGGAAGGTATTAACAGTCTGATAGGGTTGGTTTATTGCGTTTATAGCGTTTGTTGGGTTGGTTGAGTTATGAAGATTGAAAAATTTGAAGACATACA
Organism: Candidatus Omnitrophota bacterium; assembly: GCA_041648975.1. Classification (NCBI taxonomy): domain Bacteria; kingdom Pseudomonadati; phylum Candidatus Omnitrophota; species Candidatus Omnitrophota bacterium. The sequence continues at coordinate 40,058 of JBAZNZ010000016.1, forward strand.
GGCTTGGCAGGAAGCAAGAGTTTTAGTAGGAATGGTTTATGAGGTTATTAAATCTAAGGAATCGTTTTATAAAGATTACAGATTTAGAGATCAGATTACCTCCGCGGCGGTTTCGATAATGGCAAATATCAGCGAAGGTTTTTCAAGAAGATCCAACAGAGAATTTATACAGTTTTTATTTATAGCCAAGGCTTCAGCCGCGGAAGTGCAGAGTCATTTATATGTCGCGTTAGATCAAGAATACATGACTAAAGAGGCCTTTAACAAAATATACGAGCAAAGCGATAAAGTAGCGAGATTGATATCGAATTTTATAACATATTTACTACAACGCAACAAACACAATTAACTCAATGAACCTAACAAACCCAACAAACCCCATAACCCTAAAACGCTACAACGCAACAAACCCAACAAACCCAACAAACCCTACAAACGCAATAACCATACTCATCGTTTTAACCCTGCTTTCTTACTCATCGACTGCTCATGCTGAGTTGACGAACGACATGTCCGCGGATGTGGTGATAGGCCAGCCGGATTTTAGAACGACCAGCGCCGGGACTACGCAGCGTAACTTAAACGCGCCGCACGGTATTTTTACGGACGGCCAACGGCTTTTTGTCACCGAAGTCAATAATAATCGCGTTATGATATGGAATTCCATCCCTGTTTTAAACGATGCCCCCGCGGATATCGTCCTGGGGCAGGCCGTGTTTACAACGTCGGCAGCCGGGACGGGCCGGAGCGGGCTTAACGGGCCCAGAGGCGTCTGTTACGCCGGGGGAAAATTATTCGTCGCGGACTGGGGGAATAACCGTATCCTAATATGGAATACGCTTCCCACCGTCAATAACGCGCCCGCGGATGTCGTGGTAGGCCAGCCCGATTTCGATACCGTATCTTCCGGCGTGTCCCAAAGTAAGATGTACAGGCCCAATATGCTCCATTCCGATGGGAAAACGCTCATAGTTCCCGACGAATATAATAACAGGGTCCTGATATTCAAATCGATACCGGTATCGAACGGCGCCCCAGCAGATAACGTAATAGGACAGGCCGATTTTACGACTAATTCACAGGGCACAGCCAGGGACAAGATAGACCGCCCAAACTCGTTGTTTTTTGACAGCCAGAGGTTGTTCATATCCGAGTATGACAATAATCGTATCCTTATTTACAATTCAATCCCTTCCTTTAACGGCGCTCCAGCGGATATCGTCCTGGGACAGCCGGACTTTACAACTTCCTCTTCGGGGCTCGGCCCTGATAGGTTCCATATCCCCGGCAAGGTTTTTTCGGACGGTAAACGTCTTTATGTGCCCGATGTTAATAACAACAGAATACTCGTTTGGAATAATATGCCGCTTTCTAATGGCGCTTCTGCGGATATGGTGATCGGCCAGCGCGACTTTTTTTCCAACGGGGTCAACCAGGGCGGCAGCGCGAATGCCAATACAATTTCGGCTCCGATAAATGTGACCTCCGACGGCAAAAGACTGATAGTTTCCGAATTTACAACCAACAACCGCGCTCTCATCTACAACATCGGCGGCTCATCCATCAAACAGGGCCCCCAGTTCGACCAGGGGAAAGCCCTGATAGGCAAGGTCTTCAACGACGTGAACGGTAACGGGATGCAGGACACATACGAACAAACGAATGAACAAATTAACGAATTAACGGATAAACGAACCAACGAATTAACAAACGAACGAATAAACGAATTAACGAATAAACGAATAAACGAATTAACGAATAAACGAATAAACGAATTAACGAATAAACGAATATCCGAACCCGGTATCGAGGGTGTCAAAGTCGCCACCGACACCGGCATCTACGCCATAACAGACCCGGACGGTAAGTATCACTTCCCCTATATAGAGGTAGGCCAGCATCTCTTAAAGATAGACGAATCAACTCTTCCTGAAGGCTCAACAATAACTACAGATAACCCCTATCATGTAACAGTAACAGAAGGTGTCCTCACCAAAGTCTCTTTCGCCGTCAAATTACCACCCGAACGAATCAACGAACAAACGAATAAACGAATCAACGAACCTCTGCTCAAAGTCAGCGTTTCCCAGGACCCCGTCATGCTAAAACCCCGCCTCTTAATCTCCCATAAGATAGTCACCAGCGAACCAACGACTAAACGAACTAACGAATTAACGGATAAACGAACCAACGAACTGATAGAATTCACGATAACCTGTAATTATCACCCTTTCATCGTTAAATCAAACATAAAGCTCTATGATAAAGACTATAACCTCATCAAAACAATAGACCTCCCCAACCCCATACCCTCAACATATACCCTCCCCATATCCGACTTATCATTCCAAACGAATAAACGAATAAACGAACCAACGAATGAACGAATCTATTATCAACTCTCCGTCTACGATAAGAACAACAAGGAAGACAGGACGGGCGTAGGGGAGATTGCCATTAAGTAGGATCTGCGGGTAGGCCTTGACAACCTAACCAAAATGGTATATACTCCAGAGTAGTAATACTAATACGGAGGTAATTCCATTATGAAACACATTCAAAGGATGTTGGATATTAAACTTCCGGCCCGGCAATCCGCGTTTTTATGGGGCGCCAGGAAAACAGGCAAGACTACATATCTTAGGAATCGTTTCCCGGATAGCCTGGTTTACGATTTCCTTAAGGCTGACTTTTTTCTCGAAGTCACTAAAAATCCCGCCCTGCTGAGGGAGCGTTTGCTCGCGAAGAATGAAGTGGCGCTTAAACATCCGGTGATACTTGATGAAGTCCAAAAAGTTCCGCAGGTGTTGGACGAGGTGCATTGGTTAATAGAAAACAAAGGTTTAAGGTTTATATTATGCGGCTCAAGCGCCAGAAAGTTAAAAAGGGGGCATGCGAATCTTTTAGGCGGAAGGGCGTGGCGTTATGAACTCTTCCCGCTCGCTACACCCGAGATCGGGCAATTTGACCTTTTGCGCGCTCTCAATCACGGCTTGATCCCGTCACACTATTTACAGGACGAAGAGGATTGCAGAAAATCCCTGGCAGCCTATATACAGGATTATTTAAAGGAGGAAGTTTTTGCCGAAGGCCTGACGCGTAATATTCCCGCGTTTTCAAGATTTTTCGAGGCATTCGGATATTCACACGGTGAGATCACCAATTATTCCAACATCGCCCGCGACTGCGGAGTGGACTCAAAGACTGTAAAAGAATATTATCAGATACTTGTCGATACATTGCTGGCGATCAGGATAGAACCGTTTAAGAAAAGGCAATCGCGTCAGGTTATAACAAAGGCGCCTAAATACTATATGTTTGACGTAGGCGTCGCCGGTTATCTGACAAAGAGACGCGTAGAAAAAGCCAAAGGCTCGGAGTTTGGAAAGGCGTTCGAGCATTTTTTGCTTATGGAAATAACCGCTTACAGGTCTTACTCCAGACGCGATTTTGAAATGAATTTTTGGAGGACTAAAACGGGCCTTGAGGTGGATTTCGTGCTTGGCGCCGGGGAGGTTGCCGTAGAGATAAAAGGGACCGAGCGTGTTGACGGAAAAGATCTTGCCGGGTTGACGGCGTTTACCGAAGCGTATGCCCCAAAGAGGGCGATTGTGGTTTGTAGCGAAAGAGAAAAGAGAATGCGTGGCAAAATAGAGATTATGCCCTGGCGTGATTTTCTGCGCGAATTATGGGGAAGACATATAATATAATGAACCCTATAATGATCCTCATCATATTGACTCTTCTGTTTTACCCAAGACCCGCCCACGCCGAACTGACGACCGGCATGTCCGCGGATGTGGTGATAGGGCAGAAAGACTTTGTTTCGAATGCTGCGAATCAGGGCCTGGGCGGCGCGAATAGCAATACCCTGTATCACAATTACAAGATTTTTTGCGATGGCGCTAAGCTTTACATAGCAGATGCAAGCAATCACCGTATTTTGTTTTTCAATTCAATCCCCAGCACGAACGATTCTTCCGCTGATACTGTTATCGGCCAGCCTGACTTTACGTCGAATTCGGCTAACCAGGGAGGCGCAGGTTCCGCGGCGAATACGCTTTACAGCCCGAGCAACGCTTTTTTTGACGGAAAAAAGTTATTCATTTCCGATCAAGGCAACAATCGCGTTCTGATATTCAACTCTTTTCCCTCTGGTAATAACGTTCCCGCGGATGTTGTTATCGGCCAGCCTGACTTTACTTCCAATTCGATAAACCAGGGCGGAGCCGCGCCGGGTTCAAATACTTTATATCAACCGACAGATGTGTTTTCGGACGGGACACGGCTGTTCATCATCGACTACGGTAATCACCGCGCTCTTATATTTAATCGTATCCCAACCGCTAACAATACCTCCGCTGATGTGGTTATCGGCCAACCTGATTTTACCTCCAGCGCTGTTGACCAGGGAGGAGGGCCCGCGGCCAATACCGTAGGGCTTGTGGTGATGGGCTGCTCGGATGGCAAAAGATTATTTTTAAGTGACGGGCAAAATCACCGCGTTCTCATTTATAACTCTATTCCGACCATGAACAACGCCTCCGCGGATATTGTCATAGGCCAGCCTGATTTTACATCCGGCTCTTATAATCAGGGGGGCGACCCCGGGCCGAATACCTTAAAAGGCCCTAAAGGCGTTACCACAAATGGCAAAAGACTGTTTATCGCAGAGGATAATCACCGGATCCTTGTTTTTAATTCAATCCCGACTGGAAATAATGCCTATGCGGATATTGTTATAGGGCAGCCGAATTTTACTTCGAATTCTGTCAACCAGGGCGGAGGGCCGAAGGCAGATACATTGAATTACCCGCGTGTAGCTATTTCTGACGGTAGAAGACTATATGTTGACGATGAACGCAACAACCGCGTCCTCATCTACAACATCGGCGTCTCATCCATAAAGAACGGCCCCCAGTTTGACCAGGGCAAAGCCCTGATAGGTAAAGTCTTCAACGACGTAAACGCCAACGGCATCCAAGACAACCCAACCAACGCCACAAACCCAACAAACGCAATGAACGCCACAAACCCAACAAACGCAATGAACGCCACAAACCCAACAAACGCAATGAACGCAACAAACCCTATAACCCAACAACGCAATAACGCAATAACCGAACCCGGCATCGAGGGCGTCAAAGTCGTCTCCGACACCGGCATCTACGCCATAACAGACCCGGACGGTAAATACCACTTCCCCTATATAGAGGTAGGCCAGCATCTATTGAAGATAGACGAATCCACTTTACCCGAAGGAAGCGTCATAACTACAGACAACCCCTATCATGTAACGGTAACCGAAGGCGTCCTCACAAAAGTCTCTTTCGCCGTGCAGTTACCACGAGAACGCAATAACGCAAACAACCCAACAAACGCAACAAACCCAATAAACGCAAACAACGCAACAAACCCAACAAACGCAAACAACCAGCCTCTGCTAAAGGTAAGCATCTCCCAGGACCCCGTCATGCTAAAACCCCGCCTCTCCATCTCCCATAAAATCGTATCATCTAACTCCGAACCCAATAACCCAACAAACGCAACAAACCCAACAAACGCAAATAACGCAACAAACGAACTGATAGAATTCACGATAACCTGCAATTATCATTTATTCATCGTCAGATCAAACATAAAGCTCTACGATAAAGACTATAACCTTATTAAAACGATAGACCTCCCCAACCCCATCCCCTCTATATATACCCTACCTCTTAACGCAACAAACGCAACAAACGCAAATAACGCTATAACCCTAAAACCCCCGCCTGCCTCGCAGAAATCCTACAGCAGTCGGGCAGGCAATAACCCTACAACCCTCTATTATCAACTCTCCGTCTACGACAAGAACAATAAAGAAGATCGCACCGGGATAGGAGAGGCCGGGATATGAATAAAAGAGCAATTGCGTTATTATCCGGAGGACTCGACAGCATACTTTCCGTTAAGCTCATGCAGGAACAGGGCATAGAGGTATTCGCCGTCAATTATTATATAGACTTTGCCGCATGCAATGCCAGAGGAGGCGAAGGTTCCGCGGCGAAAGCGGCGAGGATGCTGAAGGTCCCGTTCGAGCTCATAGATATCACCGACGAATATCTAGAGACATTTAAGCACCCGAAATTCGGCTACGGCTCGAACGTAAATCCTTGTATCGATTGCAAGATATTCATGTTAAAGAAGGCCAAAGAATATATGAAGAAGGCCGGCGCTTCATTTCTGGTGACCGGAGAGGTAGTCGGCCAGCGGCCGATGTCCCAGAGAAAGGACATGCTCTATCTAATCTCGAAACAGGCAGAAGTCAAAGAGATACTGTTGCGGCCGCTCTCGGCGAAACTCCTGAACCCGACGCTGCCCGAGACGGAAGGCATTATTAATAGAGAAGAGCTGCTCGATATGTCCGGCCGCGGCAGGACCCGGCAGATGGAGCTTGCGGAAAAATTCGGCATAAAAGAATATCCTAATCCTGCGGGCGGGTGCCTATTGACGGATCCGGGGTTCGCCAGGCGGGTAAAGGACCTGGAAAAACACGGCGCGCTCAATGTGAACGACCTGAGGCTCCTTAAGGCGGGGAGGCATTTCCGGTTGACAGAGGCCGCGAAACTCGTCGTAGGGCGGGACGAGAAGGACAATGAAGAGCTGCTGTCGATGGCGAGTCCCGAGGATATGATATTCAAGCTTAAAGACCGCCAGGGGCCGCTATCCCTCTTGAGGGGGAGCCACAGCGAAGAAGTAATCAAGCGCGCGGCGGAGATCGCCGCCTATCACACAAAATTCCGCGGCGAGGAGACGTTGAAGATAGATCACTGGAAGGCAGGCTCATCCGACCGTGTTACGTTGACCGTAAAGCCTGCAGATAAGAGCGATGTAGAAGCATCGCGGATTTAGTTGACATAAGTGGGCGAAGGTGGTTTAATAAAGACAAATAACGGGGAGGCCGTGAAGCGGCCTGAGAGTTCTGCCGCATCGAGCAGATTACCCTTAGAACCTGATCTGGGTTATGCCAGCGTAGGGATAGGTTAGGACGAGGCCCTTATGTTTTGGCGTAAGGGCCGATTTTTTAATAGGATAGATATGGAAAAATTACCAGAACTGGGGAAGATAAACCCGGAATTTTTTAACAAATTCATCTACCCAAAATTGGGCGCGAAAGATAAGTCGGTCCTGGTCGAGCCGCAGCACGGCGTCGACTTCGGGGTCGTCGACCTTGGCGACAGGGTGATGGTGATGTCGACAGATCCGTTCTATATCGCCAGTGAGCTCGGGATGGAGAAGGCGGCATGGTTCGCCGTCCATATACTCGCGAGCGATGTCGCGGTAAGCGGGATAAGGCCGAGATACCTGGCAGTGGACCTCAACCTGCCTCCCGGCATGAAAGAGGACGAGCTCGTAAGGATGTGGGGCGCGGTGGATGGCGTTTGCAAGGAACTCGGCATTACCGTTGTAACAGGCCACACAGCGCGTTACGCGGGCTGTAACTATCCGATGGTCGGCGGCGCCACGATGATAGGCGTTGGCAGTAAGAATGAGCTTATTATACCTAAGATAAACGTCGGGGATGCCATTGTAGTCTCGAAAGGGCCGGCGATAGAGACGACAGGCCTCATGGCCGCGTATTTCCCGAAATTCCTGGAGGAGAAGTACGGAAGCGCGTTTGTCAAAAGGGCTCAGGACGTCTATTATCAGATGTCGACCGTTAAGGACGCGCTCGTCGCGTCGTCCGTAAAAGGGGTCACTGCGATGCATGACGCGACCGAATGTGGCGTATTCGGCGGGCTTTACGAGATGGCGGCGCATAGTAATGTAGGGCTGAATATAGATGTAGATAAGATCATCCTGCAGGACGAGGTAAGAAAGACCTGCGACTGTTTCGGGATAGACCCGTATGTCGCGATAAGCGAGGGGACGCTTCTCGCGAGCGTCCGGGCCGATAAAGCGGACAGCGTCGTCAAGGCGCTTAAGAAAGAAGGGATCGCGGCGAGCATCGCGGGCGTTGCCGTTCCCGCGAAAGAAGGCATCCATACTATTGTTAACGGCAAGAAGAAGATATTGAGCCATCCGAAGATCGACCCGTTCTGGGCGAAATTCGAGGAGTATCTAAAAAAGTAGCGGAGGTGCAAATTGAAATTAGACGAGATAAAGATATCGCAGGCCATAATCAAGACATACTATGATAAGCTTATCAATTGCCTGGATGTGGACGTAGCTATCGTAGGGGCAGGGCCTGCGGGGATGGCTTGCGGCTATTACCTGGCCCGAAAGGGCGTAAAGACGGTGATCTTTGAGAGAAAGCTCTCCGTGGGCGGCGGGATGTGGGGCGGCGGAATAATGTTTAACGAGATAGTGGTACAGAAGAAAGCAAAGGCCATCCTCGACGAACTTGATGTAAGGACGAGGAGGTACGAAGATGACTACTATATGGCCGATTCAATCGAAGCCGTTTCGACGATCTGCTCAAAGGCGGTTAAGGCCGGAGTGACAATACTAAACCTGATAAGCGCGGAGGACCTTATGGTAAGGAATAAGAATGTGCGAGGTCTTGTCCTGAATTGGACGGCGGTAGAGATGGCGAAGCTTCACGTCGATCCTATTACCATGTCCGCCAGATTCGTAGTCGATGCCACCGGCCACGCGGCTGAGCTGGCGCGCCTGGCGGAGAGGAAATCGGGGATAACGCTTAAGACGAGGACGGGCAAGGTGGTAGGTGAGGGGTCCATGTGGGCCGAGGTTGCCGAAGATACGATAGTTAAGAACTCGAAAGAGGCCGCGCCCGGCCTGTATGTCTGCGGGATGTGCGCAAACGCCGTCTTCGGCGGGCCTAGGATGGGGCCGATATTCGGGGGTATGCTCATCTCCGGGAAAAAAGTAGCTATGGATCTGGTAAAAAGACTGCGCGATTAAATATTAAAAATTTTATAAAATAGACTTGACAAATTCTTTTTTTAGTGTATAATCACTACTAAGTCAATCATATTTATAGCCTTTTGAAATCGGGGGTGTATTGTGGCTCGGATATTCTCGGACATTACGAAAACCGTAGGTAATACGCCATTGGTAAGGATAAACAAACTGAACCAAGGATCGAGTGCGACCATCCTGGCCAAACTAGAATTTTTCAATCCGCTGTCGAGCGTAAAGGACAGGATCGGCATTGCCATGATAGAGGACGCCGAGAAAAAGAGCGCATTAAAAAAGAATTCCGTTATAATAGAGCCGACGAGCGGCAATACAGGTATTGCCCTGGCGTTCGCGGCCGCCGCAAAAGGATACAAACTTATACTGACGATGCCCGATACCATGAGCGTGGAGCGCAGGCAGTTATTGAAGATACTCGGCGCAGAGATCGTCCTAACCGACGGCGCAAAAGGCATGAAAGGGGCCGTGGACAGGGCCGAAGAGCTGGCAAAAAAGACACCGGACAGTTTTATGCCGCAGCAGTTTAATAATCCGGCGAACCCCGAGATACACCGGAAGACGACTGCCGAAGAGATATGGAAAGATACGGACGGAGCCGTTGATATATTCGTGGCCGGCATAGGCACCGGCGGCACGATAACCGGCGTGGGCGAGGCGCTGAAGAGCAGGAAGCCGGGCCTGAAAGTGCTTGGAGTGGAGCCTGCCGATTCGCCGGTTTTATCGGGCGGTAAACCGGGCGCGCATAAGATACAGGGCATCGGCGCGGGATTTGTCCCAAAAGTATTGAACCAAAAGATATTGGATGAAGTAATTAAGGTAAGCAATGAAGACTCCGGCGAGATCGCCAGGAGGCTTGCCAGGGAAGAAGGGATACTCGCGGGCATCTCGAGCGGCGCGGCTATGTGGGCGGCGCTCGAGGCGGCGAAACGAAAAGAATCCGCCGGCAAGACGATAGTGGTCCTGTTGCCGGACACCGGCGAGCGGTATCTCTCTACATGGCTATTTCAGGAGTTTTTAGGGTGAACCCCGCCCATCTTATGATGGGTTAGGGGATTAGGAAGGAAGGGCGGGGTGAAGATAACATATAAAGGCGATTACGCGTTAAAGGCCCTGTTCCAACTGGCGTTAAGGTACGACGAAAGCGGCAACGGGGTCATGGCCATAAGCGAGATCGCGCGGCTCGGCGACATGCCTACGAAGTTCCTGGAGCAGATACTTCTTATATTAAGGAAGGGCGGTTTTGTGAAGTCCAAACGCGGCGTAAACGGCGGATTCATGCTGGCTAAAGAGCCCAAAGAGATAACGGTCGGTGAAGTGATAAGGTTCATCGAAGGGCCGATAGGGCCGATAGCGTGCATAGAGCGTGATGGTTATAAGGGCTGCAAAGACGTCGCTAGCTGTATATTCCGCAACGTCTGGAAAGACGTTAAAAATGCGATATCGATAGTGATAGACACATTGACGTTCGAGGAGTTGGTGATGAGACACAAAGAGAAGTCGCTGGGCATTTTGCCGGAATTTGATTATACGATATAAAAAGGGAGGCAACAGATGGCGAAGACGATAAAAGAGATAAATGAAAAGATAAGAAGCGGCGGCGTAGTCGTCGTGACCGCCGAGGAGGTCATAGACCTCGTCGAGAAGAAGGGGCTTAAAGAGGCCGCGAGGGAGGTCGACGTAGTAACGACCGGCACCTTCGGCCCGATGTGCTCAAGCGGCATATATCTTAACCTGGGCCACTCGAAGCCGAAGATAAAATTAGGCGGCGGCCAGGTCACGCTGAACAATGTCCCCGCGTATACGGGTTTCGCAGCGGTCGATATCTATCTGGGCGCAACGGCCATGCCCGACGACGACCCCAGGAACAAGGTATTCCCCGGCGAATTTAAATACGGCGGCGCGCATGTCATAGAAGAACTGGCCGGCGGCAAGGACGTGGTGCTGGAGGCTCGCGCTTACGGGACGGACTGTTACCCGCGTAAATATATCAAGACCTACGTAAATATAAAAGATATGAATGAGGCCGTGCTGTTGAACCCGAGGAACTGCTACCAGAATTATAATGTGGCAGTAAACCTCTCCGACAAGAAGTCTATCTACACCTATATGGGAATGCTCCGGCCCAACATCGGGAACGCCAATTATTGCTCGGCCGGGCAGCTCTCTCCGCTCTTGAAAGACCCGTATTACAGGACAATAGGCGTCGGCACCAGGATATTCCTGGGCGGGGGCGTGGGGTATGTCTATTGGAACGGGACCCAGCACAATCCGTCGGTAAAGCGGAAAGAAAATGGGGTGCCGCAGGCCCCTGCGGGGACCCTCGCTGTGATGGGCGACCTGAAACAGATGAAGGCCGAATGGCTGCGCGGGACCTCATTCCAGGGATATGGTGTAACTCTTACGGTCGGGTTAGGAGTTCCTATACCTGTCCTCGATGAAGAGGTATTGAAATGCGCCGCGATAAAAGATGAAGATCTCTGGGCGCAGGTGGTCGATTACAGCGATGACTACCCGCAGGGCAAGATCGGCTCACTGGGCGAGGTAAATTATAAACAGCTTAAGAGTGGAAGCATTACCGTGAAGGGCAAAGAGGTGCCGACCGCGTCTCTCTCCAGCTATCCTAAGGCTATAGAGATAGCGGAGGAGCTGAAGAAATGGATAAAGGACAGGAAATTCTTCCTGACCGAATACGTCCAGGCCCTGCCCGGGGCGGATGCGGGCATTGCGTTTAAACCGCTAAAAGAAAGGCCGGTTAAGGAGGAGTAATTGGAACATTTCATCCACATATTCATCCATTACCTGAAAGAGGTCATCCCGGCGCTCGCGGTCGGGTTCCTGATAAGCGGGCTTGTGCATGAACTTATACCCGAGACTTTCGTCCTTAAATATCTCGGCAGCAAGGGGATACGGCCTATCCTTATATCGACGCTCGTCGGGACCGTCCTTCCTGTCTGCTGCTGGGGTTCCCTGCCGATCGCGGTCAGCTTCTACAAGAAAGGCGCGAAACTCGGCCCGATACTCGCTTTTCTTGTCGCAACGCCCGCAACGTCTGTCAGCGCGCTCCTGGTCGCATACAGCGTCCTCGGGCTGAAATTCACCGTATATATATTCTTTGCGGTAATAGTGATGGGCATCGTCGTAGGCCTGGCGGGCAATATGGTAAAATACACGCCCCGCCCTCCATCCGAAAAGGCACATTGCCCGCATTGCGAGATCGATCCCGGACACGAAAAACTGCACAGAAAGAAGACCCTGCGCGAGAAGGTGATATCCGCTATGAAATATGCTTTTATCGAACTGCCGAGAGAGATAGGCGTGGAGCTTTTTATAGGCCTGTTGCTTGCGGCATTTGTCGCGACATTCATGCCTTTAGGCAGGCTCATCAAAAATTACCTCGGCGGCTGGTTCGGCTATCTCTTTGCCGCAGTCTTCGGCGTCCTTATGTACCTCTGCTCGACGGCTAGCGTCCCTCTAATCGACAGCCTGATGCGGCAGGGGATGAACCACGGCGCCGCGATGACGCTTCTTCTGATCGGGCCGGTCACAAGTTACGGCACGATACTGGTGTTGAGAAAAGAGTACGGTATAAAAGTGCTTACCGTTTTCCTGTCCACATTGATAATAATATCGCTTCTTCTCGGATTCGGATATGAGGCAATCTCCTACACAAAATAACCTTTATATGGTAAAATTACCCGTGAACCAGTCCACAAACCACTCACTTCGTTCGGGTTTGGGACGGTTCAGGGTTCCGCTCCACAGACTTATACCCGTGGAGCTTCACATTCCTGAAGATAAAGGTTATCCATACAAATGGCCAGTACAAAATTCTATAATTTAACGGTCGAATCCGCGGCCGGATTGCTCGGCGCAGATATAGACGCCGGGTTGACCGCGTCCGCGGCGAAAGACCGCCTCGAAAAGTCCGGCCCGAACCAGCTTCGGGAAATAAAGGGCCCGACAGCGTTCTCCATCCTCATCGGCCAGTTCAATAACTTTATAATATGGGTCCTCATAGGCGCGGCCCTCGTCTCGGGCTTCCTTAAAGAATGGGTCGACGCCATCGCTATAATAGCGATCGTGATCGTGAACGGCTTATTGGGCTTCATCCAGGAGTTTCGTGCGGAGAAGTCGCTCGCGGCGCTGAGGAAACTCTCTTCCCCGACATCGAAGGTGATCCGCGGCGGCCAACATGTTATGATCCCTTCGCTTGAGATAGTGCCCGGCGACCTGATAGAGCTCGAAGCCGGGGACAACGTCCCCGCGGACAGCCGCATAACGTACGCTACCGGCAATTTTGCTGCGCACGAGGCGAGCCTTACCGGCGAATCGACTCCTGTATCAAAGACGACCCTCTCGCTCGACGAGGAAGATATACCGCTGGGCGACAGGGCTAATATGGTATATGCGGGCACCTCCGTCACATCAGGCAAGGCGAGGGCCATGGTGACCGAGACAGGCATGAATACCGAGCTCGGCAAGATCGCCGGCATGATACAGTCTATAGGCGGGGAGACTACGCCGCTCCAGAAGAAGCTGGACCAGTTCGGTAAGTGGATCGTCTACCTCTGTTTTGTTCTTGTGGGGCTCGTATTCGTGATGGGGCTCCTGCGTGGAGGCAAGATACTGGACATGTTCCTGACTTCGGTCAGCCTTGCGGTGGCGGCGATACCGGAAGGCCTGCCGGCAGTAGTGACGATAGCTCTCGCCCTGGGCGTGCAGAGGATGGTGAAGCGCCATGCCCTCATAAGGAAACTCCCGTCGGTAGAGACGCTCGGCTGCGCGACCGTAATATGCTCGGACAAGACCGGAACGCTCACCCGGAACGAGATGACGGTTAAAGAGGTATTCACATACGGCAATAACTATAAAGTAACAGGCACAGGATACGAACCAAAGGGAGAATTTTTACTCGACAATAATCCGGTAAAGCCCCGGGAACGGCGGGACCTGGATAAGGTACTCATCTGCGGCGTATTGTGTAACGGCGCCGACCTTGTTTCCGAAAACGGCGTTTACAAGATAATGGGCGATCCCACCGAGGGCGCCATACTCACAGCCGCGGCAAAGGCCGGGATGTCGAAAGAGGCCGTCGAAAAGGATTTTCCGTTTGTCGAAGAGATACCGTTTGACGCCGACCGGAAGAAGATGACCATAGTGCGCAAGGAGAAAGAGAGGTTCGCGGCTTTCGTAAAAGGCGCGCCCGACATCCTGCTCAACGATTGCGTTAATATCGAAGTTAGCGGCGAGGTAAGGCCGCTCGGCGAAAAAGAGCGGGAAAATATACTGAAGGCGAACGACGATATGGCCGGGCAGGCCCTGAGGGTCCTGGCGGTCGCGTACAGGTATCTGGATAAAGAGCCGGATAGCTATGAAGCGAAGAATATAGAGAAGGCCCTTACATTCGCCGGACTTATCGCAATGATCGATCCTCCGCGCGAAGAGGTCAGGGCCGCGATCGAAGAGTGCAACACGGCCGGCATAAAGACCGTGATGATCACAGGGGATCATAAGCGGACCGCCGTGGCGATAGCGAGCGAGCTTAAGTTCTTTAATAAAGATTCTATGGCATTGACCGGCGAAGAGCTGGACGGCTTATCGGACGAAGAGCTTTACGCGAAGATCGAGATGACGCCGGTATACGCCCGCGTCTCCCCGGAGCACAAGCTGAGGATCGTGCGCGCCTGGCGGAAGCGCGGCGATGTCGTGGCGATGACCGGCGACGGCGTTAACGACGCGCCTGCCGTGAAAGAAGCGGATATAGGCGTGGCCATGGGCATCACAGGGACCGACGTCACCAAAGAAGTCTCGGACATGGTAATAACGGACGACAATTTCGCGTCGATAGTGTCCGCCGTCGAAGAAGGCAGGGGCATATACGATAATATTAAAAAATTCATCAACTACCTGCTTTCCTGCAACGCCGGCGAGATACTGGTCATGTTCATATCTTCCCTTATAGGGCTGCCCGTGCCGCTCTTGCCTATACATATCCTTTGGGTCAACCTTGTAACCGACAGCCTGCCGGCCCTGGCGCTTGGCGTAGATCCCGTCGATCCTGATATAATGAAGAGGCCGCCCAGGCCCACGGACGAGGCCGTTGTTACCAGGAAGAGGGCGCTCGGCATGTTGATGCAGGGAGCGTTCATAGCGTTCTGCAGTTTGCTCGCGTTCGTATTGGTCCTGTATGTGGAAAAGGAGGGATTGGCCAGGGCAAGGACAGCGGCGTTCATAGTCCTCTCCTGCGCCCAGCTCTTCCATTCGTTCAACTGCCGGAG
This sequence comes from Candidatus Omnitrophota bacterium, assembly GCA_041648975.1. Classification (NCBI taxonomy): domain Bacteria; kingdom Pseudomonadati; phylum Candidatus Omnitrophota; species Candidatus Omnitrophota bacterium. Next base: position 55,258 of record JBAZNZ010000016.1, read on the forward strand.
CGAGACGGAATCGCTCTTCGCGCTCGGGATATTGACCAACAAGAAACTGATAATCGCGACCATCGTGTCTTTCATGCTTCAGATGGCGGCCGTCTACATACCTTTATTCAATACGATATTCAAGACAGAGCCGCTCGGGGCCTTTGATTGGGTGATGGTCATAGTTATCTCGTCATTCCCTTTATGGGCCATGGAGGCGGTGAAGGCTGTAAATAAGAGGTCAATAAAAAGGAGGTAGTTACATGAAGACCGTAAAGAGAGCGGCGGCGATAGCCATATGCCTTTTAGCCGTATCGGGCTTTCTAATGGCGGCAGGTAATGCTATAATGGCGCAGGAAGAAAACATGCCGGGGATCATGACGGCAGACCAGGTACGGGCGCAAAATGAGGTTATAATCAGGAAGCTCGACGAAATATTAAAAGGTCAAAAGGAAGTTATGGAAGGTATGGAATCGTTGAAGCAGGAAATGAATGTGTTAAAGATAAGGGTAACTCAGCAGCAGTAGGAGATATATGGGCGGAGAAAACGTATCTTATATCGTAGCCTTTTTCGCGGGAATACTTACCTTCCTGTCGCCGTGCCTGTTGCCGCTCGTCCCTTCCTTCATCGCGTATATGGCGGGCGTATCGTTCAGCGACCTGAAAGACTCCGGCAGGAAGAGCGATGTGAGGAAGAAGACAATTATACACTCCCTTCTCTTCATCGCCGGCTTTTCTGTCATATTCGTCCTGCTTGGCCTTACAGCCACCTTTATAGGCAAGGCGCTTTTTCAATATCAAAAGATCATCAGGATAGCGGGCGGTGTTATGATAACGCTGTTTGGGCTCTATCTTACCGGTATCCTGAAGCTGGACTTTTTGGGGAAAGAGCGCAGGTTCGATCTTAAGACGAAAGGGGCAAGTTATATCGGTTCGTTCCTGATCGGCGTTACGTTCGCCGCCGCATGGACGCCGTGCGCCGGCCCGATACTCGGCTCTATACTGGTCCTGGCAGGCACGAAGTCGAGCGTCGCCGAGGGGGCGAAGCTCTTGACCGTATATTCGCTAGGCATAGCGGTCCCTTTTTTCATAACGGCGTTGGCGGTGAATTCTTTCCTGGAATATTTTAACAGGTTCAAAAAAGTGATAAACGTCGTAAATATCGTCGGGGGGGTATTCCTTATTATAATCGGTATCCTGGTTGCGACGAATTACCTGGCGGTCATCTCGGAGAGGTTCCTGGCCGCGTTCACGAGATAGGAGCTAAAAAAAGGGGGAGATATGAAGTCGAAACTGAGTAAGTTCTTTGTCCTGACGGTCGCTTTATTTCTTGTCGGAGCATGCTCTAAATCCGGCGCCATGGAGGTCGGCGAGGTAGCGCCTGATTTTACCATAAACGACGCGGAGGGAAAACCCGTCACGCTTTCCGAATTCAAAGGCAAGGTCATAATCCTGGATTTCTTCGCCAGCTGGTGCCCTCCGTGCAGGATGGAGATACCGGATTTCATCGCGCTGCAGAAGACATATGCTTCGCAGGGCTTTACGATGGTGGGCGTAAGCCTGGTCGACAAGAATGAGACCGCGAAGTTCGTCTCCCAGCAGAATATCAATTATCCGGTAGCGGTCGACGACGGAAAGGCCAGCGATTCTTACGGGCCTATCAGGTCCATACCGACCACATTCCTGATCGATAAGGATTTCAAGATAGCGAAAGTGTTTATAGGTTACAGGGCGAAGGATGTATTTGAGAAGGAGATACAGGAGCTGTTAAAGTAAAAAGGGGAAATAAGCCATGAAAGAAAAGATCGAGAAAGCGCTGGAAAGCATAAGGGCGGGGCTGCAGCAGGACGGCGGCGATATCGAACTAGTAGGTGTAGAGAACGGCGTGGTGAAGATCCGCCTGAAAGGCGCGTGCGCGGGATGTCCCATGAGCCAGATGACGCTCGCTAATTTCGTCGAGACAGAGCTGCGCAAGCAGGTTCCTGAGATAAAGAAAATACAGGCCGTAATATAGAGGTTTTATTATGATCATCACAAAGCAGAAAGAGATAAAAGAGATACTGAGGTTCCTCGAGAACGAAGATAAGATATTTATCGTCGGGTGCGGTGAATGTTCTACGACCTGCAAGACGGGCGGCGAAGAGGAGATAAAGAGAGTTAAAGAAGCCCTCGAGAAAGAAGGCAAGACCGTAACCGGCTACTGTGTGCCCGAAGCCCCGTGTATAGCCTCGAAAGTAAAGTTGGAACTTGCCAGGAACAGGAAAATAATAGAATCGTCGGACGCCATCCTCGTCCTGGCTTGTGGCTTGGGGATCCAGTCTGTCGCGGAGAATTTAAGGATAGATAAAAAAGTCCATGTCGGATGCGACACGCTATTTATGGGCGCGATAGACGCCGGCGGCGCCTTCCAGGAAAGATGTTCCGCGTGCGGGGACTGTATACTGGATCTCACCGGTATAATCTGCCCTGTGACACGCTGCTCCAAGTCGCTCATGAACGGCCCGTGCGGCGGCCAGGATAAGGGTAAGTGCGAGGTCGACAAGGACCGCGACTGTGCGTGGGTTCTTATATATAACCAGCTCAAGAAGCATGGCAAACTGCATCTCCTGAAAGAGATAAGGCCTCCCAAGGACTATTCAAAGTCAACCAAACCCCGCGAGTTAAAACTGTAGTACCTTCCGCTTCGTCCATCTCATCGTCCAATAAATTTTTCGGGTCCCCGCCTGCCAGCGAGAGACTGCTTCAGGCGGGCAGGCTGCCGCGGCTTGGACTTTTTCTTCAAAAGGGCTCGTATGGGTTTATCCCGCCATCTGTTTAGCTCGGGGCGGGAT
>JBAZNZ010000017.1 GCA_041648975.1 Candidatus Omnitrophota bacterium
ACACCGGGAATTCCGCTTTCCTCTCTGTCGCTCAAGCAAATCAGTATCGAATGCAATTCCTTGGTTAAGCCAAGGGATTTCACATTCGACTTAACTCACCACCTACACACCCTTTACACCCAATCAATCCGAGTAACGCTTGCCACCTCCGTATTACCGCGGCTGCTGGCACGGAGTTAGCCGTGGCTTCCTCTGCCGGTACTGTCACCCGGCGGCTTTGTTAGAGCCCCCGAGATTCCTCCCGGCTAACAGTGCTTTACGACCCGAAGGCCTTCATCGCACACGCGGCGTCGCATTGTCACCCTTTCGGGCATTGCAAAAGATCCTCGACTGCAGCCTCCCGTAGGAGTCTGGGCAGTGTCTCAGTCCCAATGTGGCTGACCATCCTCTCAGACCAGCTACCCGTCAAAAGCCTTGGTGAGCCGTTACCTCACCAACAAGCTGATAGGACGCGAGCTCATCTCCAAACAGTAGGCCTTGCGGTCCCTACTTTTTATCACAGCTCGATGCCGAGCCGTGGTCTTATGCGGTTTTAGCCTCGGTTTCCCAAGGTTGTTCCCCATTCGAAGGTAGATTGCTCACGCGTTACGCACCCTTTTGCCACTATCCCTTGCGGGATCGTTCGACTTGCATGCCTAATCCACGCCGCCAGCGTTCACTCTGAGCCAGGATCAAACTCTCCAATTGTAAATATGGATAAATTCGATCTTGGCTTATTCCCACAATATATTATTGTAGGGGCTTGGTCGGTTCAAAACTCGTTTACGAAAGAGCAGAAACAAAAAATCCGCCCAGGGGACGGATCTTTAAATCCTTCGACAGGCTCAGGATTTAATCCTGAGTTACATCGAAGGATTAAACAAAAATAGCGTCGTGACGACGCTATTGAAGTTGCATCCTCTGATACCTATTCTATTCCAAAATTGTCAAGGCGAAGTGATCAATACCTTCTCCCCTTTTTGCCATATGTTAACGCTTAATGGCGTGGTATCAATATAGCATATTTCGAATTTATGTCAAGCGTTTTTTTAATAAAAAAGTTACTTTTATTTTTTCAAAGATATTTATGGACATTCTTTAATTTAACGTTATTTTTCTAAAGTTTTTTCCTAATCTTACCTTATATGTTTTGCCACACTTGAGACTACCATCAAAATTATCTTGCCTGATGCCATCTACCTCAACAGCGCCTTCCAATATTTTCCTCTTTGCATCGCCATTACTTTTCGCAAGGCCGGAGGCACATAAAGCCCAGACAAGCGGAACTTCTATCTCATTTACTTCGAAATCTTTTTTATCTGTTATATTTTTATAAAAATTTAAAAATTCTTCATGAGATATAATCTTTTCTTGAGCATCCTGCGGAAAGCCCTTATCTTTGAACGCTCTGTCAAATTCCTCAGCCTGTTTCAGGGCCTCTTCTTCACCGTGGTATTGGGATACTATTATCTTCGCCAGATTGACTTTCGCGGCCTTAGGGTGGAGTGAGCCCGCCGTAACATCCGCCTTCACTTTAGCGACGTCCTCGTCGGTCAATAATTCATAATACTTATACATGAGCTCATCGGAAACGGACATGAGCTTGCCGAACATATCCTTGGCGCTCTCGTTGATACCCACGTAGTTACCGAGCGATTTCGACATCTTATTGACGCCGTCCAGGCCCTCGAGAAGCGGCATCGTCAGGACTACCTGCGCCTCCAGGCCGTATGATCCCTGGACATCACGGCCCACAAGAAGATTGAACCTCTGGTCGCTGCCGCCAAGCTCAACATCAGCCTTCAGAGCCACGGAATCATACCCCTGAAGCAGCGGGTACAGGAATTCGAGCATAGTGATATTCTTCTGCTGTTTATACCGGTTCGAAAAATCGTCGCGCTCGAGCATCCTCTGGACGGAATAACGCGCCATGAGCTCGCCTATCTTCACGATATCCATCTTTCCTAACCATTCACTGTTAAAACGGATCTCTATCTTTTTGACGTCGAGGATCTTGGATATCTGGCGTTCGTATGTCTTCGCGTTCTCCTCGACCTCTTTTTTTGTCAATTGCGGCCTGGTCTTGGAAACACCGGAGGGGTCGCCTATAAGCGCGGTATGGTCGCCTATAAGGAATACGACTTTATGGCCGAGGTCCTGGAAATGGCGCATCTTCCTCAAGAGAACGGTATGCCCCAGATGGATATCCGGGGCGGTGGGGTCAAAACCCGCCTTTATAACAAGAGATTTATTCGTCTTTATGGCGCGCTCGAGCTTCTTCTTCAGCTCTTCGAGCTGAATTATATCGACAGTCCCGCGCTTAATGAGTTCCAACTGTTTATCTATATTCTTTTCCATATGGTCAAAACCTACTTACGGTCGAAGAATGGATTCTTTCCTGTAACGCTAAGCGGTAACCCCAGGGCCTGCTTCACATCTTTCGATAAAAGTTCCAGGGCCAGCGCCGCTTTGCCGATGGAATACATTACCCTGTTATCGACATGCAGCTTTCCGGCTACCGAAACGGCCGATGAGATAGAGATGCCGAGGTCTATGGAATTATACGAGCATACGCCCGGCCCTTTCTTCAATTCGTCGCAGGTCGTATATCCGCAGAACCCGCAATTCAATCCTGCCGGATTTGACTTCACGCCGATGATCACGACAGCCGGAGAACCGGCTATCGCATTGGCGTCGCGTTCCATGCTCGGCCTGGAATTCGACTTAGCGAGTTCCTTCATCTTCTTCGTCAACTTCTCCACAGAAGCCGCGTCATCGATAACTATTATCTCTATATTATCGATGCCGCGCGTCTTCGGCGCGGTCCTCGCCGCAACGGCCATAAGCTGGGAAACGCCGACAACCGCAGACCTCTCCAATTCGGGCGATCTTCGCATTACCGGTTAAACTCCCTTCAAACTGAGCGCTATCTTATGCTGGATGGAATCGACCTTCAAGACCTTGACCTTAAACTCATCACCGACCTTGAACTTCTCTTCCAGTTTTTCGCCTTCGGACAGCGGTATCTCGGAAATATGCGCCAATCCTTCCAGGTCTCTATCTATCTCTACGAACAACCCGAAATTGGCGACTTTGGTGACCTTACCGGACATTACCGTATCCTGGATATATTTGGCCGCTATGTCATCCCACGGGTCGGGACTCAGCTGCTTAACGCCGAGAGATATCCTCCTGTTCGCGGCGTCGACAGCAAGGACTACCGCCTCGACCTTTTCGCTCTTCTTGAAGACGTCCTTCGGATGCCCTATCCTCTTTGTCCACGAGATATCGGAAACGTGGATAAGGCCGTCAATACCGTCTTCCAATTCAACGAAAGCGCCATAGTCGGTTAGGTTCCTGATCTTCCCTTTAACCCTGGTTCCGACCGGGTATTTCGTCTCCACTTCAAGCCACGGATTCGATTCAAGCTGCTTCAAGCCCAGGGATATCTTCTTATTATTCTTGTCGACATCCAGGACCTGGACCTCGATGCGATCCCCTATAGCGAGAAGCTCATTCGGGCTGGCATACTTCTTCGTCCAGGAAAGTTCGGAGATATGAAGAAGCCCCTCAACCCCCTTTTCCAGTTCTACAAACGCGCCATACGGGACAAGATTAACCACGATCCCTTTTATTTTGCTTCCGGAGGCGTACTTTGTGTCTACCGTCTCCCATGGATTCTGCGTTTTCTGTTTTAATCCAAGGGAAACCTTTCCGCTGGCTGTGTCGAAATCCAGCACTACTACTTCTATATTATCGCCTATCGCAAGGACCTCGCTTGGGTGCGATACTCTGCCCCAGCTCATGTCGGTTATATGCAAGAGCCCTATTATCCCGGCCCCAAGATCGACGAACGCGCCGAAATCGGTTATGTTGCGGACTATGCCGCTGACAGTCGAGCCTTTCTGGAGGTTATCGAATATCTTCTTCTTGTCCTCATCTTTCTGAGCCTGTAACGCGTCCTTGCGGGAAACGACTATATTCTTCCTGGCCTTGTTTATCTTCACGATCTTGAACGGGAAAGCCTGGCCTATGATCTGGTTAAGGTTCCCGAAATTCTTGAGCGATGCAAGGCTGGCCGGCAGAAACGCCTCGACCCCGATGTTCACCATGAACCCGCCCTTTACTTTCTTCGAGACCTTACCGTCCACCATATCGCCTTCGCCGTACCTGGCGATAACCATCTCCCACCCGACAGCGCGCTCGGCTTTCTGCTTTGAAAGCACCACCATGCCGTTCTCATCTTCTTTCGACTCCAGATACACGTCCATCTCGTCTCCGATCTTGATAGATTCCGGATCGGAAAATTCAGATATCGAGATGGCCCCTTCGGATTTATAGCCAATATCAACGATGACGTCTTTAGCGGTAACGCCTATCACCTTGCCTTTGACGATCTGCCCCTCTTTGATATTTGCTATACTATCCTGGTACAGTTTCGCAAAATCCGCAGTCGCGCTCACCCCCTCTTCATCTTTTTCCAGCTGTTCTACATCGTTATTGTTTTCTTCGACCATTAACGAAACAACCCCTTTCTGTGTTTGAATTTGACTACACGTTTAAGTTAAAAATTAAAACTCAAAAAGTAAAAGTTATGTGTCGCTAAAGCGACCCTGCATATTTAGGTCCGAAGGACATTACACTTTTGCCTTTTTACTTTTACCTTTTAACTTTATTTTGCTTACTACCTGTCTTACTACCCACTCGGGAGTCGACGCGCCGCTCGTTATGCCTATAGTATAACCTGGCATGAACTTTTTCCCGCGCAACTCGTTCTTACTCTCCACAAGAAACGACCTCTTTAACACTTCCTTACATACCTCAAAAAGCCTTTTGGTATTAGCGCTATCTTTCCCTCCGACCGTCAACATCACATCGACCCTTCTGGCCAACCGTCTTGCTGCCCCCTGCCTCTCTTCAGCATCCTTGCATATGGTGTTGAATATCCTGATCTCTTTGGGCCTCTTCTCTATTATCGTTTTGACAACATCCAGGAAATTGTCCGTCGATTGCGTCGTTTGGGATATTATGCTTACTCTGTCGCTGTGCCGCACTCTTAAGCGGGCAGCCTCCTTCTTGCCCTTGACCACCGATACGCCGTGTTTTACAAAATCTACCAGCGCCTTAACTTCCGGGTGGTTCACATCCCCTACTATCACCACCGCGTATCCTTCGTCGCTCAGGCGCTTGGCTATCCTCTGGGCGTTCAGGACAAACGGGCAGGTCGTATCTATCAGCCTCAGCCCCTGTTTCGATATGCGTGCGGCTATCTTAGGGCTTATCCCGTGGGACGATATCACGATCGTCCCTTCCTTAATACCGCGTATATCTTTTACGACCTTTAACCCTTTACTTGACAGATCGTCTACTACCTGCGCGTTATGTATTATCGATCCGAGAGAATATATAGGCCCCCTTTTTTTCAGGGCGGCCTGAGCCATCTCTATCGCCCTTTTAACTCCAAAACAGAACCCTATCTTCTCGGCCAAGACTATTTTCACCCAGCCCTTTCTTCCTAATTTAGCGCTACTCATAGAAAGGACTGGGTTCATACTTATCTTTTAAATTGGCTATCCTCAGCATTATCTCGTCGCTGATCTTCTGGTACGATTCCTTATCCCTTTTTCCGTAATAACTCTTATCAAATATTATCGGTTCCCCGATGAATACGGCCACAGGGTGACGTCTTAGAGTATTCAATCCTCTCGGCAGCGCGTCGAACGAACCGGCTACATAAGCCGGCACTACAGGCACATTCGCTTTCGTTATGATGAAACCGACGCCCGGTTTGGCGTCCTTCAATTCCCTATCCTTTGCCCTGGTCCCTTCCGGGAAGATCACGAGCGGCTTACCGCTTGCCAGTACCTCAAAAGACTTCTTGAGGGCGCCCAGATCTCCGCCATGCCTCTTCACCGGGAACGCATGGACTTTTCGCATTGTCCAGGCAAAACACGGTTTCTTAAAAAGGTTATCCCTGGCCATAAAGTTCAGGCTTCGGTATACGGAGGTGCCGAGTAATATAGGGTCGAAATAGCTCACGTGATTGGAGACCATGATGAACGCGCCCTTTTCAGGGACATTTTCGCGTCCTACGACCCTGAGGCCCAGATACAACTTAAAAAACACCAGAAAAAGAGCCCAACCCAAAAAGTACATCATTTTTTTTCAGAGATATGTGAGAATAACTTTTCGACGACTTCATCGATCGAAAGACTGGTCGTGTCAACTACCACAGAATCCTTCGCTTTCTTTAAAGCCCCCACGGCGCGTTTCATATCAGATTCATCGCGCTCTATTACGTCTTTCAGTATCTCTTCCAGCTTGACTTTCCGGCCGGAGCCCAGAAGTTCTTTATACCTGCGCTTCGCTCTCTCTCCGGGATCCGCGTCAAGATAGAATTTGTAATCCGCGTCAGGGAATACTACGGTGCCTATATCCCGGCCTTCAAGCACAGCGCCCTGCCTCTCGCCTATGGAGCGCTGCAGTTTTACCATCTCATGCCTGACGCCCGGGACGCGCGCTATGAACCTTACCTTACTCGTAAGTTCGGGTGTCCTTATGGCCAGGCTCACATCCTTACCGTCGAGAAAGACCTTCTTCGATCCGTTTTCGTCTTTCAGGTCTATCGCCGTAAAGCGCGCCATAGCTGTCAAAGAATCACCGTCATCCAGATCCATGCCGCCATTTATCGCTTTTAACGTCAGCGCCCTGTACATGGCGCCGGTATCTATATATAGAAGCTCCAGCTTCTCGGCCAATCTTTTCGATACTGTGCTCTTGCCGCTGCCTGCCGGCCCGTCTATAGCTATTATCAGGCTTTTACCGCTTCTTTCCATATATAACGAATTTATCCCGCTTCGCTTTCGAACGCCGCAATATGCGGACCAGCTTCCCGTAATCTCCGTCAGACAAGGCCTTTTTTATCGTATTGAAATAGTTAATGAATAATTTCCCGGCCTTAACAACCTCCGCCTTGTTCGTCATAAATATGTCGGCCCAGAGTTCAGGGTCGCTCGACGCCACCCTGGTCGTATCCTTAAATCCCTCCGCAGCGTAAGCGATCTCCTTAGCCGGAACTGCCCCTGCCAGGCTGAAGGCTATAATATGCGGAAGATGGCTTATGAGAGAGACGCTCTTATCATGCCTTGAGGGGCTCATCACTTCGACCTCGGCGCCCAATGCCCTCCAAAACCTGGTCACTTTCCTTAACGCGCTTCTGCGCGTCTTCACCGTCTTTACGACTATGCACGGCGCGCCTTCCATCAGGTCGTCTCTTGCGAATTCCACTCCAGTATGCTCTGAACCGGCCATAGGATGAGAGCCGACGAAAAATATCCCTGAACGGCTTGTCATCTTATCGATCTGGGCGGTGATCCATCTCTTCGTGCTGCCTACATCGGTTATGATAGCGCCTTCTTTGGCAAAATCGACCGCGTCGCGCGCTAAGAGCGGTATGGATGAGACCGGCGTCGCGAGTATGATAAGGTCCGCGTCGTGCATTCCATCCCTGACGCTCATTGTGCCCTTATCTACAGACTTGCGCTTCAGCGCCTTCTTCATCGTGGAACTACGCCTGAAGACGCCTGTCACTTCCTCGGCCAGGCCGCTCTTTTTTACCGCAAGGCCGATAGAACCGCCGATGAGACCTACGCCGATTATCGTGACCTTGTTGAACATCCTCATATTTCCCGTCCTACCGCCTCTGCCACTCTTCTCAATTCAGTCATCAGTTTCGCGAAATTAGACGGATACAGGGATTGCTCGCCGTCGGAGAAAGCCTCCTCGGGATTAGGATGGACCTCGATGATCAGGCCGTCCGCTCCGGCCGCAATACCCGCTTTCGCGCAGCTCCCGACAAGCCCCCATCGCCCTGTAGCGTGTGAAGGGTCAACGATTATAGGAAGATGACTTAAGTTCTTCACCACCGCAACAGCCGCTATATCCAGCGTAAAACGGGTCGCGTCCTCAAACGTCCTTATGCCCCTTTCGCACAATACCACATTAAAATTTCCCTCCGAAAGGATATATTCCGCCGACATGAGGAACTCTTTTATTGTATTCGACATGCCGCGTTTCAAAAGCACTGGTTTTCTGGTCTTGCCGACCTCCTTAAGGAGATTAAAATTCTGCATATTCCTGGCCCCGATCTGGATGATATCGGCATACTTTAACATTATATCGATATCCCGCACGTCCATAAGTTCCGTAATGATCTTTAAGCCTGTCTCCTTCTTTGCCTCAGCCAGGAGCTTTAGGCCTTTCAGGCCCATACCCTGGAACGCGTACGGAGACGTCCTCGGCTTGAAAGCGCCGCCCCTCAGTACCGTCGCACCGGCCTTCTTTACCTGCTTCGCGATCTCTATTAAAAGCTTTTTGTTCTCTACGGAACATGGGCCGGCCATGACCGCGATCTTCTTCGATCCTATCTTGACGCCGTCGCCGATATTTACTACACTGTCCTCTTTCTTAAAATCCCTTGAGGCCAGCTTATAAGGCTTCAGTATCGGCATCACCTTTTCTACGCCGGGAAACACCTCTAAAGGCTGGGTCCTTATAAGCTCTTCCTCTCCGATCACGCCGACGATAGTCCGCTCGACGCCTTTCGAGATCCACGGTTTCAGGCCAAGCTTCTTTATCCTGCTTACAAGGTGGTCCAGGTCACTTTTAGTCGCGTTGGGCCGTAATACAATTATCATGCGGCAACTCCTTGTAATAGTAAGTCGTAAGTTATAAGTTTTAAGCTAGTTGTAAAATTTACTTACTACTTACAACTTACGACTTAAAACTTTCTTCAGCGCTCTTATGAACTTCTCGTTCTCTTTGCGCGTACCGATCGTAACGCGTATCAACGTATCAAAACCCCATGCCTTCATGTCGCGCACTATCACGCCTTCCTTCAGGAGGCTTGCGAATACCTTTTTGCAGTCCGCCTTTGCGTCGATGATCACAAAGTTCGTCGCGCTGGCCACATAGGAAAGCTTCATCTTGCGGAATTCCGAATAGAGGAATTTCTTTTCCCGGCCAACATGTGCAAGCGTTCTCTTCAGGAACGCCTTGTCGTCGAGCGCGGCTATCGCCGCCGCCTGCGCCAGGAGATTAACGTTAAAAGGCTCTCTCGTCCTCTCCACATAACTGATCACTTCCGGACAGGATATGCCGTAACCGATCCTCAGACCCGCAAGACCATATACTTTTGAGAAAGACCTGCTCACGATCAGATTCGGCATATCGAGATAATCAAGCCCGTTGGGGTAATCCTTCTTTTCATAATCGGCAAATTCAAAATACGCTTCATCCAGGAAAACGATCGTCCTGGAAGGGATCCCCTCCAGGAAATTTTCCAGCTCGGACTTCGTCACATAGGTGCCTGTAGGATTATCGGGATTGGCGATGAAGACCATCTTCGTCTTCTCCGTTATGGCCTCTTTCATGGCTTTCAGGTCGTGCTTGAGATCTCTTGCCAGCGGCACGAACCTTATCTTCGCGCTGTGCAGCTGCGAGACTATCTCATATATCAGGAATGTGGGCTTAGCTATTACAACCTCATCCCCTGAATCAACGAACGTCCTTACGGCCATCCCTATTACCTCATCGGAACCGTTCCCTAATATTATGCCATCCTCATTAACGCCCAGGAATTTCGCCAGTTTCTTCTTCAGGTAAAAAGCCGACGCGTCCGGATACCTGTTTATATCCTTGATGCTTTTTCTGACCGCGGCAACTGCTTTAGGGGACGAGCCGAGGCAGTTCTCGTTCGAAGCGAGTTTTATGACCTCTTTCAACCCCTCCTCCCGCTGGACCTCCTCTATGGGCTTTCCCGGGACATAGTTGCGGACATTTAGTATATTTTGGCGGACGATATTCTTCATTGTATAACCCTTTTGTGTAATGTTTAATGTGTAACGTGTAATGTGGATTTAATGGCTAATTGTGATGCAAATAATTACTTGAGCGAATTTTCCATTACACATAACCGCATTACACCAGCATTACACATCGCACTTTGCACATTACACATATTACACGCTATCCCCGTTCGGATACGAACCGAGGACCTTCAAGTACGACGAATGCCTCTTAAGACCCTCTATCGCTTTCTTTACTTTCATATCTAAGTAATGGCCTTCCAGGTCGACGAAGAAGTAATACTCCCACGCCCTGACCCTCGACGGCCTCGACTCTATCTTCGTCATATTTATCTTATATTTTTTGAACGGCACAAGCATGTCATGCAGTGCGCCTGCCCTGTCCTTAACCGAGAACATCACAGACGTCTTATCGTCTTTCGTCGGCTTTGCGTCGGTCCTGCCTATAACGAGAAAACGCGTCACATTATGCGCGGCGTCTTCTATGCCTCTGTAAAGGACCTTAAGCTTATACTTCCTTGCGGCAAGCTCACTCGCTATGCAGGCAGAGCCGCGTTCCTTCGCGGCGATAGAAGCAGCCTTCGCCGTGCTGGAGACCTCGATAAGTTCTGCCTTAGGCATATTCGATTCAAGCCATATCCTGCACTGCCCGAAAACCTCCGCCTTGGAATATATCTTCTTTATATCTTTCTTGTTCGCCGCATTCGATAACAGGCTGTGCGATATCTCCAGATATATCTCCGAACATATCCTTAGCTCGGAATCGGCGAACATATCGAGTGTGTGGTTCACCGCGCCCTCTATGGAGTTCTCTATCGGGACGACCCCATAATCTGTCCTCCCCTTTTCAACCTCGCTGAAGACGTCTGTTATGGTGGAACAGCTTTCATAGTTCACACTCGACCCGAATTTTTTCATGCTTGCCAGATGCGTGAAAGTGAACTCCGGCCCTAAATACGCTATCCTGATGGGCCTCTCCAGCTGCAGCGCGCTCGACATCACTTCCCTGAATATCGCTTTTAACGAATCGTTGGATATCGGCCCTTTGTTTTGCGATAGCAGATTACTATAGACGCTCTTCTCTCTGTCCGGCGCATAGATCGACTCCTTTGACTTACCTTTTATCCTGCCTATGTGCAGTATGACTTCCGCCCTTTTGTTCAAAAGCTTCAGTATCCCGGCGTCTATCGCGTCGATCCTTTTACGTAAGAGCTTCAGGTCCACCCAGCCCCTCCTTTTTGGTATCGATGTTCATTTAATCCTATTTAATATAGCCATTTTGACATAGAAATTCTTACCATTATATGCAATAAAATTTTAGAAGGGGCTGGGTCCATTTACTTTACCCTCCCCGCTCGTCTTAAGCCTGCGCATGAGCATGATCTTGCCCTGCCGTCTCTTGCGGCTCGGCGCTCTCTTGCGAAACAAGCTTTCCCGTTTCAGCGTTCACTATATCGGCCTTTTCTTTCTCCTTAACGAAATCGAGATCACTCTCCTTAAACTCTTTCAATTTAGGAAGCTCCTCGAGCGATTTCAGCCCAAAATGCTGCAGGAATTCGGCTGTAGTCCCGTAAAGTATCGGCCTGCCAGGCGCATCGAGCCTGCCTTTCGTCTTTATAAGCTGCCTCTCTTCAAGAGTGCTCAGGACGCCATCCACGCTGACCCCTCTTATCGCCTCTATATCGCTCCTCGTCAAAGGCTGTTTATAAGCTATTATAGCCAGAGTCTCCAATGACGGGCCTGTCAGCTTGTCAGGCGGCCTTTTATAAAGCGCCGATATCCACCGGCTGTATATAGGGTCCGTCAACATCTGGAACCCGCCCGCTATCTCCTTTACGCTGAAGCTCCTGCCGGAAGCGGAATATTCCTTATTTATGTCTTCTATGATGGCCCTGACTTCCGTGGGCTCTACATCCTTTAAAACATCCTTCAGCGTATCTATCGATACGGGCTTATCGCTCACAAAAAGGAGCGCTTCAATTATCCTCTTCCTCTCTTCTCTATCCATTGTCATTACCGGGCTCTTTCTGCTCTGCCCCTCCCTCTGCTTTCGTTTCCGCAACAGGAGGCGCAGGGTTGATAGCCTCCACGTTCCTTTTGATCTCTATTTCTCCGAAATGCGCCGCCTGCCCCACCACAACCTCTTTTATCTTGATAAGTTCCAGGAGCGCGAGAAATATCGTTATGATCTCGGCCTTGTTCTTGGCCGCCTTAAATAGTTCCGTGAATAATATCGTCTTCTTATCGACGAGCATGTGCAGTATGTCGTGGATCTTATCGGATACGGTAAACTCGTCTTTAATTACCTTATAAAAAGCGTCTTTCGGTATATCCTTCAGGACCTTGGTAAAAGCCGTTATGAGATCGAAAAGGCTTGCTTCAAAAAAATCGTCTTCAGCGGGTACATAATCGTCCAGGTTGGCGCCGCTGGAGCCCACCCTGGCAAAAAAATGTTTATGGTGCGACTCCATCTGCAGAAGCTCGGAAGCCGCCTCTTTGAACTTTTTGTATTCAATCAACCTCCGGACAAGTTCGGCGCGCGGATCCTCTTCCTGCGCCTCCTCTTCGGTCTCATCCGGCGGCAGCAATAGCTTTGACTTTATGTGCATCAAGGTCGCCGCCATCACAAGGAATTCTCCGGCTATGTTAAGGTCCAGAAGCTGCATCAGCTCAAGATACTCAAGATACTGGTCCGTTATCTTTGCTATCGGTATATCATATATGTCGACTTCTTCTTTCTGGATGAGATAAAGAAGAAGGTCGAGCGGCCCTTCGAAGACCTCTAATTTGACTTTATATGTCATGATTTGATATATGCGTTCACTTTTGTGTAATGTGTAAAGTTTAATGTGTAATGTTGGTGTAATGCAGTTATGTGTAATGGTAAATTCTCTTCCATTACACAGTAATCCATTACACTCGCATTACACATTACACATATAACATTACACAAAGTTGATAAGTCTTTTCACTTCGCTCATCGTCTCAGCAGCGGCGGCCTTCGCTTTACCCGCGCCCCGGACAAGGATATCTTTCACGTCCGCGTCCGAGATTTTCGCTCTCCTGACCCTTATCGGCTCAAGATTATCTATAAGGATCTTCGCAAGCCTCCTCTTACATTCGGTACATCCTATGCTCGCGCCTTCGCACCATTCCCGCGCATCTTTCTTCGTATCGCCGTCTGCGAACGTAGAAAAGTAACTGAATACATTGCATATATCGGGATGGCCCTTATCATTCAGTTTGATCCTTTGCGGATCGGTTATCATCTGCGCCACTTTCTTCTCTATCATCTCGGGAGCGTCTGAAAGCGAAATAAAATTACCATAACTCTTCGACATCTTCCTATTGTCCAGGCCCAGTAATTTTGCCGTCTTGGTGAGTAACGGCGCCGGCTCCGGAAAAAGCTCTTTCTTATATAATCCGTTAAACCTGCGTATTATCTCTCTCGTCAATTCGAGATGCGGCACCTGATCTACGCCCACCGGTACGGAATTGGCCCTATAAACCGCTATGTCCGCGGCCTGAAGGACCGGATAGCCCAAAAACCCGTATGTTGTCAGCTCCCTGCCTTTTATTTCGCGCAGCTGCTCTTTGTATGTCGGGCATCTCTCGACCCACGCTAACGGCGTGATATCGGAAAAAACCATAGCAAGCTCGAGATGTTCCGGCACGTGCGACTGAACAAAGATGACCGCCTTATCAGGGTCGAGGCCCGCTGCCACAAAGTCCCTGACCATCTCATAGGAATTCTCGCTCATCCCTCCGGGGTCTTCGTATTCGCTCATGAGCGCGTGCCAGTCGGCTATCATGTAAAAACAGAGATACTCGTCCTGCAGCTTCACCCAGTTGCCCAATGCGCCTACGAGGTGGCCGAGATGTAATTTTCCCGTCGGCCTCATTCCGCTTAAAATTCTTTTTCTCATCGCAAACCCGTACTTTAGTAGTAAGCTATAAGCCGTAAGCTGTAAGTAATTTTAAAACTCTAAAATTCCATTTCATATAATTTTTACCACTTACGACTTATGGCTTTTTCGAATCCAGTCTCCGCGCGACCTTCTCTATCTGGTATATCTCTATCAGATCGCCGACCTTTATATCATCATGCCTGTCGAGGCCTATACCGCATTCGACGCCCTCAGCGACCTCGCGCACATCGTCCTTGAACCGCTTGAGCCCCGATATCTTGCCTTCGTACACGACCTGTTTGTCCCTGATCAGTTTCACCACCCCTGCGCGAACCATCTTGCCCTTGACCACCGTGCATCCGGCTATCGTCCCGGCCTTCGTGACCCTGAAGACCTGCTTCACGGAAGCCCTGCCGACGAAGACTTCTTTCGAATACGGCTCGAGCAAACCTTCCATGGCGGCGACAACATCCTGTATCGCTTCATATATTATCCCGTATGCTTTTATCTCTATGCCCTCTTTCGCGGCCAGTTCCTGCGCGCCTTCTTCCACTTTTACATTGAACCCTATGACAACGGCATTCGATACGACCGAGAGCATTACATCCGATTCGTTGATATTGCCGACATCGGCGTGGATAATATCTATCTTCACATCTTTCGTATTCAATTCCAGCAACGATTTCTTCAATGCCTCCACGGATCCCTGGACGTCACCTTTTAAAAGAATAGCGAGCTCTTTTGCTGTGCCTTCTTTCATCTGCGAATAGAAATCTTCCAGAGTCACCCTCTTGGCCGTCTTCAGCTTACGGGCGCGCGCCTCATCCTGTTTCAATAGTGACAGGGTTCTCGCCTTCTTCTCGTCTTTTACGGCAAAGAATTCATCCCCTGACATCGGGACGCCCGACAATCCGAGTATGCTGACAGGCTTCGATGGGGGCGCCGATTCGATGCGGTTGCCCAGATGGTCCATCATAGCCTTGATCCTGCCGTAATGCATGCCGGTAAGCACCATATCTCCGACACGCAAAGTTCCGTTCTTAACAAGTATCGTAGCTACAGGCCCTTGCCCGCTTGAAAGCTTTCCTTCTATGACAACGCCGCGCGCTCTAAGGTGCGGGTTTGCCTTCAGCTCCAGCAACTCTGCCTCCAGGAGGAGCATCTCGAGCAGGTTCTCTACGCCTTCTCCGGTCTTGGCCGATACGGGTACAGTTATCGTCTTCCCGCCCCAGTCTTCCGCCATCAGCCCGACCTGGGAAAGCTGGCCCTTGACCTTATCGATATTAGCGCTGGGAAGGTCGCACTTATTAAGTGCAACGACGATCGGAACGCCTGCGACCCTCGCGTGATCCAGAGCCTCTTTTGTCTGAGGCATTACGCCGTCGTCGGCCGCAACGACCAGAACGACTATGTCCGTCGCGTTCGCGCCGCGCGCCCTCATTGCCGTGAACGCCTCATGGCCGGGCGTATCGAGGAAAGTAACCGAACTATTCTTGAACTTTACTTCATAAGCTCCGATATGCTGGGTTATGCCGCCTTTCTCCTTATCCGCAACCTTTGTCTTTCTTATAAAATCGAGAAGACTCGTCTTGCCATGGTCAACATGGCCCATGAATGTGACCACGGGAGGACGGCCCGCGATATGCTTGATATCCTGTTTCTCCTCAAGCTCCCTGTGTTCTTTTTTGATCTGGTCCTCTATTTTCGGCGGCCTTTTGAAATCTATCCCGTAGTCCTTCAAGATCCCGATCACTATGTCTTCACCGAGGTTCTGGTTGATCGTGGCAAAGATATTCTTCGTCATCATCTTTCCGATCAGCTCATTAGCCTTCACTCCTATCTTGGACGAGAGATCTTTTACGGAGATGGGGATCTCGAATTCCAACACTCTCGCTTTTTCTTCCTCTTTAACGATTTGCGGTTCCGGGACAACCGGCTTTTCCGCAACGGCTGCCGCAACAGGAACTGCGGGCTTTGCGGCCGGACCTTGCGGCTTTTCAGGAAGCTTCGGAGCCTGGCACGGTTCTACTTTCACGGCCTGCGGCCTCACCGCTGGGGCTGCGCTTTTCGGTACCGCAACCGGCGGCTTTGCCGCCGGAACTTGAGTCTTTACTGCCGGCTTCGGTTCAATTTTCGGCGCTTCGACAACCTTCTTCTCTTTGATAACGGCAACTTTCTTCTTTACAGCAACGACTTTGACCGACTCTTTTTTCGGTTTCTGCTTTGTTGTATGAGCGGGTCTTGGCGACAACGCTTTTACCGGCTTTGAGACCTTCTTTGCCGAAGCTGCCTTTGCCTTATCCTTGGAATCTTTGGGTTTTTTTATCATTTCATCCCTTTGGCTGAATTGATTATCTTCTCAGCCGTCTTGGGCCCTATACCTTCGAGTCTCTTCAGGTCTTCTACGGCCAGACTCCTGATCTTTTCCACTGTATCATATCCGGCCTCTATCAATATCTTCTCGGTCTTCGCGCCGACGCCGTCGAGCTCGGAAATATTCGTAAGGCTTTCCGCAACTGCGGGCTCTGCATCCTGTTCGGATGGCCCTTCTATAACGGCCTCCTTAAGAACCTCTCCCTCTTTGGCGGGCTTTGCCTTTTCCTCTTTGCCCCTTATATCCATCTCCCATCCGATAAGCCTGGACGCCAGCCTGATATTCTGGCCGTGTTTGCCGATTCCTATCGAAAGCTGGTCGTTAGGGACGATCACTTCGATCTTCTTATTGGCTTTATCGACTCTTATCTCCTGTATCTCGGTAGGGCTCAATGCCGCCTTCACATATTCTTTGATGTCGTCGCTCCACCTGACTATATCGACGCGCTCGCCCTGCAGCTCCCTTACTATGTCCTTTACCCTGGATCCTCTCATGCCGACACACGCGCCGACCGCGTCCACCTTTTCGTCTTTAGACCACACGGCAAGCTTCGTCCTCTCCCCGGCATCGCGCGATATGGACCTCACCTCAACTATCCCCTCCGCTATCTCGGGCACCTCTATCTCGAAAAGTTTTTTGACGAACATCGCGTCCGATCGAGAAAGCATTATCTGGGGCCCATGCGACGTCTTGTTGACCTCAAGTATATACGCGCGAATCCTGTCGCCCTGTTTATAGCGTTCTTTGGGGCATTGCTGCGACCTCGGCAATACAGCCTCCGTCTTCCCAAGGTCTATTATCAAGTCGCCTTTTTCGAATCTATGGACAAGCCCGCTCGTTATCGTCCCGACTCGTTTTTGATAGTCTTCAAACACTATGTCGCGTTCGGCCTCTCGTATCTTCTGGACGATGACCTGTTTTGCCGTCTGTGCGGCTATCCTGCCGAATTCAGCCGACTTTATATCTTTTCCTTCGCTCAATATCTTTATCTCGCCGGTAGCCCTGTCGATAGTAGCCGTTATTTCGGCCTCTTTATTCCCGAGAATCTTCCGGGCAGCGCTGGCAAGGGCAGATTCAATAGCCTTGAACAGAAACTCCTTATCTATCCCTTTTTCGCGTTCCATATGTTCCAGGACTGTTAACAATTCTTCATTCATCTTTCACCTCGTAAACACTTTTGTGAAATGTGTAAAGTTGAATGTGTAATGTCAGTGTAATGGAAATATGTGTAATGGAAAATTCGCTCTAATTAGTATTTGTTTTGCATTACACGATAATCCAGTACACCTGCTTTACACATTACACATAAAACATTACACAAAGTTGCCGTCAGTCATTTAAAACTCTAATCTCAACCGTGCCCTGGCTATCTTGTTCTTAGGTATAACGGTGCTCATCCCGTTCGACTCTATGACCACATTCTCTTTATCCATTCCGACGAGTTTCCCTTCATGCGTCTTCCTGAGGTCGATAAGCTCGAAAGTGGATATATCAAGCTCTTTACCCATGGATCGCTCAAAATCCCTGTCGGTTATTATCGGCCTGTCAAGCCCTGGGGAAGAGACCTCCAGTATATAACGGTCCTTGATCATCTCCTCTTTATCCAATAAACCGCTTAAATAGCCGCTAAGATCTTCACATTCCTTTATGCTGATACCTTCGGGCGTGTCGACCAGAAGTCTAAGGGTCAAACCTCCCTGCTCGCGCTTATAAGTGATCTCCACCAGCTCTATGCCTTTTTCCTGTAAATAGCTGTCTATCAATAACTTGACGCGTTCTGTCATGTCCATATTTTAATCCTGGATTTTTGTCCCGAAAGATGGCCATTATCAAAAATTATATGCCTCTAAAAGGTATCTTTCGGGATTAAATTAGCCCCAACACAAAGACATGCAGCAACTTATGTCGGCCTTCGGCCTTCCATAAGTTGTGGGCTAATCTAACAAAAAAAAATGGGTTTATTGAACTAAACCCACTTTCCCCCCTTTACGAAAGTATGAATATTTATACTATAATAAGGGTATCATGTCAAGAAATATTTTTTATGGACTTAAGGTGGGATTCCAGGTCCTGAGACTTGACCTCATCGACCTTTCCGGTCTTCCTGTCTTTCACTTCCACAATGCCCTTCTTGGCATTGCGCTCGCCTATAACGATCTTTATTGGTATTCCGATCAGGTCTACGTCTTTAAACTTAATTCCTGCTGAGATCGACCTGTCGTCATAAAGGACATCGTATCCGTCTTTCGTAAGGTTATTGTAAACCTCATCCGATAGCTCTTTCACCTTCTTGTTTTCCGCGTTTAGCGCCAGGATAACGATCTGATAGGGCGATATTGCCGCCGGCCAGATTATGCCGTCTTTGTCGTTTGACGTCTCTATTAGGCTTGCGATTATCCGGTTTACGCCGATACCATAACAACCCATAACGACTATGTTCTCTTTACCTTCCTTATCGAGGAACTTCGCGTCCAGCGATTGTGAATATTTTGTGCCGAGCTTGAATGTATGGCCTATCTCTATCGCCTGCTTTATCTCTACCGGCTTTCCGCAGGAAGGGCATCCGTCGTCCCTGGTTATAACCCTCAAATCGCCGAACTCCTTTACCTCAAGATCCCTGTCCATATTGACGTTTATGAGATGCGCGTCTTTCTTGTTCGCGCCTGTGATGAAATTGACCATATTCTTAACGCTGTCATCCGCAATTATCCTGACAGAGCGGAGCCCGACCGGGCCGGAGAAACCTACCGGCGCGCCGGTCGCTTCTTCGACGGTCTTTACGTCCGCAAGTTCGAGGACTGCGCACTTCAGAAATTTTTTCATTGGCTTCATGGTCACCCCTTATAAGCACCGCGATTATCCTGTCATCGGCTTTATATAGAAGTGTTTTGACGAGTCTCGACGGTTCGGTCTTTAGCAATTCGGAAACTTTTTCGATCGTAGTAATCCCGGGCGTCTCAACCTCGGTTATCGGCATTTTCTTCTCTTTTGAACCCTTGCCTGCCCCGCCTCTTGTTCCGGTTCCGGCGGGGCCCTTTGCCTCATCTTTACACGCCGCTACCTCTGTGCTCGCTGCGTACGAACACTTGGAGCAGACGACGATCCTGTCCTCACCCGCTTCCGACGGGACCATGAACTCGCAGGATGCGCCTCCTCCCATCATCCCGGGATCGGCTTCGACGGCGACATACGGAAGTCCGCACCTTTCGAATATACGGCAATACGCCTCATGCATCTTCCGGTAACTCTTCTCCATGCCTTCGGCGTCGCAGTCAAAGCTGTAAGCGTCCTTCATTATGAATTCGGATGTCCTCATAACGCCGAACCTAGGCCGCGGCTCATCCCTGAATTTTGTCTGTATCTGGTAAAATATCTGGGGCAGATCTTTGTAAGAGCTTATGTTGTTCGCCACAAGGTCTGTTATAATCTCTTCGTGGGTAGGGCCGAGGACGCACTCCTTGCCGTGGCGGTCCTTGAACTTTATGAGGACCGGCCCGAGCACATCGTAACGGCCTGTCTTCTTCCATATCTCCGGAGGATGTATTGCCGGCAGAAGCACTTCCTGGGCGTCTTTCGCGTTCATCTCTTCCCTTATGATCTTTTCGACTTTTTCTAGAACGCGAACGCCTAGCGGAAGATACGAATAAGCCCCCGAGACGAGCTTCCTTATAAAACCGCCCCTTACCATAAGCTTATGGCTTATGACCTCAGCGTCCTGCGGGTCTTCTTTCAATGTCGGTATAAAAGCCTGTGTCCAGCGCATAAAATAGCTTTCAGCCGTCAGCTATCAGCTTTCAGCTTAATGAATTTTAATATCTCTTTTACAAAGTCCGATTCTTTTACTCTCTTTACAATTTTACCGTTTTTGAACAGCACACCTGATTTTTTCCCGGCGGCTATACCTATATCAGCCTCTCGAGCTTCCCCCGGACCATTCACCTCGCAACCCATAACTGCGATCGTAAGCGGACGTTTAGCTGTAAGCGGTAAGCTGTAAGCTGTAAGTTTACGCTCTAACTCATTGACAATCGCTGCCAGGTTGACCTGGCAGCGGCCGCACGTCGGGCAGGATATCACGTCAGGGCCAAAATTCCTCAAGCCTAACGAGCTCAATATTCGCTTACCCGCGATCACCTCTTCTACCGGATCACCCGTAAGGGAGACTCTTATCGTATCGCCTATGCCATCTAAGAGAAGCGCCCCAATCCCTATAGACGACTTCACTATACCTTTATCATATGACCCGGCCGCCGTAACCCCCAGATGGAGCGGATAGTCGCAAAGTTTGGCCATACGCCTGTATGACTCGACCGTTGAGACTACATCTGACGCCTTAAGCGATATGATTATATCACGAAAGTCGAAATCCTCAAACAGTTTGATATATCCGAGCGCCGCGTCAACAAGAACGGACGAATTACCCTTTCCCCGCACCTTAATGACAGATCCTGAATTAACGCCTATCCTCACCGGTATCCGAGCCTTCTTCGCTGCCTTGATTACCGCCGCGATCTCGTCCGAATCGCGCATGTTACCGGGATTAAGGCGTATCTTGTCCGCCCCGCCGGCTATCGATTTGAGAGCCAGGCGATAGTCAAAATGTATATCACATATGAGCGGTATATTAATGCGCTTCTTTATCGCCCTGACAGCCTCGGCGTCCATAAGGTTCTTCACGGCGACGCGTACAATATCGCAGCCGCACTTCTCCAAAGCGTTTATTTGCGATACAACGCGGCCGACATCGGCAGTCTCTACCTTTGTCATCGACTGGATAGTGACGTCAGCGCCGCCTCCGATCTTCACTCCGCCTACATTTACCTGTCTGGTCTTTTTTCTATTTATCATCGAGTTAACCTTGACCCATGCTTGACCTACTTCTTAAAAATCCCCATTACTTTGGTCCCGATACCGAACTTTACAATATCGTTATAAAATATGAATATAGTAAGCAATATGAGACAGCTTATGCCTATATTCGTTATTATCTCCTGCGTCTTAATAGATAGAGGCCGGCCTCTCAGTTTCTCCAGCGCCAGAAATATGATATGCCCCCCGTCGAGAACCGGAAAAGGCAATAAGTTAAAGATGGCAAGCGAAGCGCTCAATATTCCCATAAGGTGAAATATATAAATAAACCCCATCCTGGCAGCCTGACCGGTCACCACGAATATTCCTATCGGACCGGTCATCGATTCTTTCACAGAGATCCGTCCTATAAGGATCGACCATAGGGCCTTATATGTCATGACAGTCAGGTTTATCAGTTTCTTCCACCCCATATTCAGTGAATCGAGAAAACCGTACTTAACTTTCTCTATCTTCTGAGAAGGGGATATCCCTATAAGGGCAACCTTGACCTCTTTGCCGAAAATATCCTTCGTCTTGCGGACTACAGGCGTAATATCTTCTTCAAATGTCTCCCCTTTTCTCTCTATTAGAATACGCATTGACCCTTCCGTATGTTTATATATGGCCTCTGTCATGTCTTCCCAGTATTTGACGTTCTTCCCATCGATGGACACTATCTTATCCCCTACGGCTAAACCGAATTTTTCGGCGGGATAATCTTTTAAAAGGCCTCCGATCTCCGTCGTCATGGTCGGGCTGCCGAACATGAATATGACGGCAAATACGATGAAAGCGAGCAGGTAATTGGTGAGCGGCCCGGCCAGTATTATCTGCGCGCGGTCCCAGACCCTCCTGGAAAGAAATTCCCACTTCTCACGTTTAAGCGCTTCATGCGGCTCATCGCCGGCCATCTTGATATATCCGCCAAGCGGTATGGCTGACAGCACGTATTCCGTCTCGCCTCTTTTTATCGACCATAACTTCGGGCCGAAACCGAAAGAAAATACCTCAACTCTTACACCAAGGCGCTTGGCCGCGGCAAAATGTCCAAGTTCATGCACAAGCACAAGAACGCTCAATACGATAATAAAATATACTAATGACAGCACAGTGACCTCGCTTCCTCTCTGGCCCACCTGTCCGCTTCAAGGACATCGTATATGGAGGGCTCACGATCTATGTTTTTATGGCGCGACAGGACTTTCTCTATGTTTTTCGGTATATCCGAGAACCGGATCTTTTTACCGAGGTACGCGCCTACCAATTCCTCATCGGCTGCGCATAGGGCCGCAGGCGCAGACCCCCCGTCCCTAGCGGCCTGCCGCGCGATCGACAAGCACGGGAATTTTTTGACATCGGGCTGGCGGAAAGTTAGTGCCGCGATCCTGGAAAAATCGACGTTCCTCGCCAGGCTCTTCAGCCTGTTCGGATACGTAAGCGCGTATTGTATCGGAGAGCGCATATCAGGCGCCCCCATCTGAGCCAGGATCGCGCCGTCTGTCAGCTCCACCATGGAATGGATGATAGCTTCCGGGTGTATCAATACCTCTATCTCCTTTTCATTGATATCGAACAGGTGTTTAGCCTCTATTATCTCCAGCCCTTTGTTCATCATGGTCGCCGAATCGACCGATATCTTCTTACCCATTTTCCACCTCGGGTGGCGAAGAATAAATTCTCTCGGCAATTTATCGAACTTTTTTACCGGCACATCCAGGAGAGGCCCGCCGCTTCCGGTAAGATATATTTTCGCCAGGAACCTCTCCCTGCCTTCAATACATTGGAATATCGCGCTGTGTTCGCTGTCAATAGGCACGATCCTGACATTATGTCTCCTGGCTTCGCTCTTGATTATCGAGCCGGCGCAGACAAGCGACTCTTTGTTCGCGAGGGCTATCCTCTTCCTGTGTCTGATCGCTTCGATAAGTGGTATCAGGCACACTGCACCGCTAAGCGCGAAGAGCACTACGTCCACATCGCTCCTGGACGCGATCTCTGCCAGACCGTCCATCCCGCAGACGATCCTCGTCCCGGAGGGTACGGTCCTCTTCAGCTTTTTAGCAAGCTTGTCGTCTCGTATAGCTATGACCTTGGGGAGGAAGGCGCGGGATTGTTTTGAGAGGAGCTCTGCGTTGGAATCCGCGGAGAGAGCGACTACTTCGAACCTGTCTTTCAGGCTCGATACTACCTCCAGGGCGTTCACTCCGATAGATCCTGTAGAACCGAGTATGGCTATTTTTTCCATCATTTAAGAAGTATCACTACGTAGAAATAAAATATCGGCGTCGTAAACAAAAGGCTGTCTATCAGGTCGAGAACTCCCCCAAACCCGGAAAGGTTAGCGCCTGAATCTTTCACCGCGCAATCTCTCTTGATTAGAGACTCCGCAAGATCGCCGACTTGAGCCAGAATGCCGAGAATGGCGCCCAGTACCAAAAGATGCGCGAAATGAATTTGCGGCAGGTATGGTTTGCTCGCAAACGCGCTCAATATGCTGCAGGCGAGCCCTCCCAAAGTCCCCTCAACCGTCTTGTTCGGGCTTATCCGCGGTATAAGACTGTGCTTGCCGAAAAAGTTTCCGAAAAAGTAGGCCCCGATGTCGCCCATCTTTGTGACTATTATAAGGAAAGCGACGAGACGCGTGCCGCCGGGCAGGAACTTCAGCTTTATGAAAAAGGAGAAGAACCACGCTATATATAAAAGCCCGAACAGAGTAACTGCGATGCTTGCAAGGGCCTGAGAGCTGTCCCGCCTTATGAACTGAAGAACGAAGATGAAGAGGCATGCTATGACTATAAAAAAAGGCTCAAGCGTAAAGTAGCCCTCGCTGCCCATCTGAAAATATATTATAGCCGGAACAAGCATTCCGACGATAATGCCGAAATATTTATATACGAATATGCCCTTCTTTTCTACTATGTTGAAATACTCAAATAGGCCCACCCCTATCATCGCGGACGCCAGGAGAGAGAATGCCCAGTTTGGGAAACAGAATGTCACAAGCGCCGCCAAGGTTACGATCAAAGCGCTTGTGCCTATACGCCTTGAGAGACTGTAGCTATCCACCGTACCTCCTCTCCCTGTTCTGATATTCCATAACGGCTTTTTTCAGATCGGCCTTCCTGAAATCGGGCCAGAGCTTCTGTGTTATATAAATTTCCGAATACGATATCTGCCACAGCAGGAAATTTGATATTCTGTATTCCCCCGATGTCCTAATCAGAAGGTCCGGATCGGGAAGGCCTTTGGTATAGAGCGCTCCGGAGAACATCTTCTCGTCTATTTGCTCGACGGGAACGGAACCACTTTTCACCTCAAGCGCGACAGCCCGGACTGCATCCAATATCTCCGCCCTGGATCCGTAATTTAACGCGAGATTGAGTATCATGCCGGAATTGTTTTGCGTTGAAGAGATCACGCGCCTTATCCGGTCTTGCGTAGGAGCGGGAAGCTCGTCTATATGTCCAATGACGGATAGCCTGATATTGTTCTTATTGAGAGCGGCCTCTTCTTTATCGAGATATCTGTCGAGCAATTTAAAGAGCGCGCTTACCTCGCCGGGCGGCCTCTTCCAGTTCTCCGTCGAGAAGGTATAGAGCGTAAGCACCTTTATCCCCGATTCACGAGCGGCCGTGGTTATCTCATCGACGGATTTAGCCCCTGCGCGGTGGCCCGCTATCCGCGGAAGGCCGCGCGCCTTTGCCCAACGGCCGTTGCCGTCCATTATGATCGCTACGTGTTGAGGGATGTTCTTGAACTCATTCATCGATTCTCTTTATCCGCCTTCGCCATGTATGCAGCAAGAAAGCTTGGCTTCGGCGGATTGTTTAAATATCAACTATTAGAATCCGATATCTAAACAACAATGGGGGATATTTACATCCCCCACGTTGAGCTTCCGTCTATTATCTTATGCTTGATACCTATTTTACGGTCTCCTGACCTATCTTTGATTCCTCGGCCTGTTTTGCCTCCTCAGATATCCTGCCCTGCGTCTCCTCATAAGACTTCTTGGTAATATCTTTAGGCAATATTATGATCTCGACCCTGCGGTTCCTGGCCTTGCCCGCCTTTGTCTCATTCGACTCTATGGGCCTGAATTCGCCGTACCCTATAGCCGACAGCCGCTTAGGTTGTATTCCGCAGTTGTCTATGAGGTAATGCAATACGCTCGTTGCCCGCGCGGCGGAAAGCTCCCAGTTCGATTTCCAACCGGAATGCTTGATCGGCACATTATCCGTATGTCCTTCAACGCCGATATCCCTGTTCGGAACGCTTTCTTGCAGGACGCCGGCGATCTTGTTCAATACGGGATGGGCGCTCTTTTTCAGCTTCGCCTTACCAGAATCGAACAGGACATCGTTAGTCATAGTTATAATGAGTCCTCTCGACGTCTTCTCCAGGAGTACCTGATTGCCACTTATCTCTCCCGCGAGCTTATCCTCAAGCAAACGCTTGGCCTGCTCCAACTCTTCGATCTGTCCGGTCAATTGCCTTATCTTTTTCTCCTGCTCCGGCTTTCCTTTGTAAAAATTCATTGCGCAGCCGCTAATCGTAACGGCAAAGATCGCTGTCAAGAACAATAGACCTAATTTCT
Organism: Candidatus Omnitrophota bacterium; assembly: GCA_041648975.1. Taxonomy (NCBI): domain Bacteria; kingdom Pseudomonadati; phylum Candidatus Omnitrophota; species Candidatus Omnitrophota bacterium. Next base: position 25,576 of record JBAZNZ010000017.1, read on the forward strand.
TCATAGCTCACTCCCTCCATTTATGTTATACGAAAAATATTATCACCCGGCTGTTTCAAAGTCAAGGATATTCCAGAACGCCCGGCCATTATGCCTTCTTTGTGAATGTCTGTTTCCTGTCAGAACCTACCGATATCAGCACTATCTGCGTTTTCAATATCTCCTGGATCCTCTTCAGGTAGTTCTTAGCATTCTTCGGGAGTCCTGCGTAAGACGTTATGCCTGTAGTATCCTCTTTCCATCCGGGAAGCTCCTCATAAACGACTTCGCAGCCGCCGAGCGCGTTAATATCGTAAAGAAAATCCTTATATGTCTTACCTTTATATCTATAAGCAGTGCCGATCTTCAGCGTATCGAGGTCGTCCAGGACGTCGAGTTTCGTCACTACGATCTCATCTATGCCGTTCACCATTACGGAGTGTTTCACAACAAGGCTGTCGAACCAGCCGCAACGCCTGGGCCTGCCTGTAGTCGCTCCGAATTCCTTCCCCTTCTTCCTTATCCTGCCCATCAGGCCCTCCGAAAACTCTGTCGGGAACGGGCCTTCTCCGACCCTCGTCGTATACGCCTTGACTATGCCTATGACCTTATCTATCTTAGTAGGGCCCACTCCTGTGCCGGTAGACGCGCCTCCCGCGGTCGAGTTCGAGGATGTAACGAACGGATATGTCCCGTGGTCGACATCGAGGAGAGTGCCCTGCGCGCCTTCGAATAATATGCTCTTATTCTTCCTGATCGCGCTATTCAACAACAAGGTCGTATTGCAGACGTATCCCCTGATACGATCGGCGTAATCGAGGTACTCTTTATACAGGGAGTCGAAAGCAAATCCTTCTGCGCCGTATATCTTAGTAAGGATAGCGTTCTTCTCTTCAAGTATCCCTTCCAGCTTCTCCTTAAAAGCTTCTTTTTCCAGAAGATCCATTATCCTTATGCCGCTTCGTGCGACCTTGTCGGCATAACACGGCCCTATCCCTTTCTTCGTAGTGCCTATATTCTTTTTTTTCTGCTCTTTCAGTTCATCTAGCCTCTTATGGTATGGGAATATCACATGGGCGTCTTCGCTGATGAACAACCTCCCATCGGTGGCGATGCCTTTGCCCTTCAGCATCTCCATCTCTTCCAGCAGCGCCTTGGGGTCGATCACCACTCCGTTGCCGATTACGCATATTTTCTTCTTGTGCAATATCCCCGACGGCACGAGATGGAGTATGAATTCCTCGCCGCCTATTACAACAGTATGGCCGGCGTTATTTCCGCCCTGGTACCTTACGATGAAATCTACCTTGGGGGCATATATATCAATGACCTTGCCTTTGCCTTCGTCGCCCCACTGCGCTCCAAGTATCACTATATTAGGCATACCTCATCATCTCCTTGGGATCGAAGGCGGCTGCGGCGGCGTTTTCGGGACCTGAGGAACGCTTGCCGGCGCAGACGGCGTTTTAGGGACTTGAAGAATGACCGGCGGGCGCGATTGACCGGCGCGAGCGGCCTGTACCTGGGCATTTATGACAGCCTGCTGATGAGCGGCCATAACAGCCTGCTGGCTGGCCCTCGCAGCTTCGAGCTGCCTGTTCAATACCTCCGCTCTCAACCTTCCGACTTCATTGTTAATACGGTTAAAGAACTTAAGCAATGTCTCTTTATCCGACATCTCAAGCTTCTTGCCGCTTAATTGGTATGATATATTGTCCTGCTTATCCTTTATCGCTTTTATTTCCGGGATGTAGTCTAGGACTTCGGGATCGTTCTCGAGGGTAAATTTTATCTGTTCGATGAGCTCTTCTTTTGTCAGCTGGCTGACAGGTTTCCTGGCTGGTGCGTCTTTTTTTGATATCTTGGCCGCGGCGGGCTTGGCCGTCGTATTCTTTTCTTCCGGATAAGCCGTCGAAGAAAAATAGAGCAGGCAGGCCCCTACCATCAGCATCTTGATTATTTTCATAATATCTTCTTTTTTTGAGGAACTAGGGCGCCATCGTAAATATCTGGCGGGCTATCTCCGGATATTTGGCTATGAACCGTAATTCGTCTTCTATAAGCGGCCGCTGAGTATGCACGTTGGCATATCTGACCAGCTCCAGTATCTTCGTAGCCTCTTTTTCGTCATTAAATTTCACTTCGAGCTTATCATAAACGTTCCTGAACCCTTTTATACCGCTGTATTCGCCCGCCGTGATCTGTCTTCCCGTATCTATTATCTCGGGCTCCCCCCTGCCCAACTCCTCAAAATCGTAGAGCTCGTAATTTCTCCTGTCCTTCAGGGCTCCGTCCGCGTGTATCCCGGACTCATGAGCAAAGGCATTAGCCCCTACTCCGGGCTGATTGATAGGTATGGGAACGCCGAATGCGTAGGAGGCGTATTTGGCTATCTTCCATGCATGAGATAATTTGATACGCTCATCGAGTATGTACCTGCCGCTGAAGCCGCTGGAATATTTAATTGCCAGGATAACGCTCACCAGATCCGCGTTGCCGGCCCTTTCCCCCATACCGTTGACCGTAGTGTTTATATAAGCGTCCACGCCGGCATCGATCGCTGCTTTTGCCCCGGCGACAGAACAGGCCACGACCATCCCGAGGTCGTTATGACAATGCAGCTCTATGGGCAGCTTGACCTCTTCCGCCAAAACCTTTATCCTCTCATAGATCGTGAAAGGATCGTCATATCCAAGCGTATCGCAATACCGTATCCTGTTGGCTCCCGCCTTCTTGGCCGCGCGCGCGAACTTGATAAGATAATCTATACGCGTCCTCGACGCGTCTTCAGCGTTAACGCCGATCAACTCTATGCCGAGCCTGCGCGCCGCGTGGAGGGCTTCGACCATCTCCTTTATCACGTCTTCTTTTGTGTATTTGCCCTGGAACTTCCCGTTTATCATCTGGTCCGATGTGGATATCGAAAGATTGAGATTTTTCACCTTGGTCATCTTGCAGGCCTTCTCCACGTCATCCTTAATAGCCCTTATCCAACCGCTCAATTTTATCGGCTTCAATGCGCCGCTTCTCACAAGCTCCAGGTTTGCGTTCAGGTAATTGGTCTCGTGCCTTGTAACGGGGAAACCGAACTCAGATTGCGAGACTCCCATTTCGTTTAAATAGATATTGATCATCGTCTTCTGCAGTTTAGCCAAACCAAGCCGCGAGGTCTGCACGCCGTCGCGGTTCGTCACATCGAGGATATATATCTTTTTTTGTTTTTTCATGATCGATTACCTTTCTAAGATAGTTGTAAGCTATAAGTAGTAAGTTGTAAACAAATTGTTTATAGCTTATAACTTAAAACTTACGACTTACAACTTAACCAGCTTGACTTCGTTGATATTCTTCGCCTTCCGCATCTCTTCCAGGACCTTCTTCGGGACATCGCTATCTATGTTGAGTATGCTGACGGCCCTGCCGCCTTTTTCGTCGCGGCCGAACGACATGCCGGCTATATTTACGCCGTTCTTACCTAATATGGTGCCGATCTGCCCTATTATGCCGGGGACGTCATTGTTACAGATCACCAGCATATATCCTTCAGGCACGGAATCGACGTAGAACTCGTTTATCTTGACTATCCTGGGATCGACCTTTGTAAATAATGTGCCTGTAAGCACGTTTGTCATCTTGTCGGTCTCTACCTCGACCTCTATCAGGTTCGCGAAATCCTGCACCTCGGCCGTCCTGGACTCTATGATATTTATGCCTCGCTCTTTTGCTATAACGAGAGCATTCACAAAATTTACGGTCTCCTGCAGTATAGGCGTGAGCATGCCCTTCATCAGGGATACCGTCAGGGGCGAAAGTTCGTATTTAAGTATATCGCCGACATACCTTATCTTCACTCTCTTGATGTGCCCCTCGGCAAGCTGCGACTGCATAGCGCCTATCTTTTCCGCCAATTTAAGGTAAGGGTCGATTATCTTGCATATCTCCGGATCTACACAAGGAACGTTCACTGCGTTGCGCACGCCGCGGCCTAGAAGGCAGTCGCGGACAGTATTCGCGATATCAATAGCCACATTTACCTGCGCCTCTTCCGTAGACGCGCCAAGGTGCGGCGTAAGAACTACCTTGTCAAATTTCAGCAGCTTCGAGCTCTTCGGAGGTTCTTCCTCATATACGTCTAGCGCGGCTCCCGCGATCTTCCCGGACTCTAGCGCTTTTATAAGGGCCTCTTCATCTATAATACCGCCTCTGGCGCAATTGATCACTCTTACGCCTTTCTTCATTACCGCGAATTCCCCGTCAGATATGATATGCTTCGTCTCTTCTGTAAGCGGTGTATGGACAGTTATATAATCCGCCTCTTTGCATAACGTCTCTACATCTACAAGTTCTATCCCGAGCTCCTTAGCCTTTTCGGCCGAAAGGAACGGATCATAAGCCAGGACCTTCATCTCGAAGCTGATGGCCCTTCTTGCTACTTCCGTACCTATCCTGCCAAGCCCTACTATTCCCAGGATCTTTCCATAAAGTTCCACACCCATAAATTTTTTACGTTCCCATTCGCCCTTCTTCATCGAGTGGTCGGCCTGCGGAATGTTGCGTGAAAGGGCAAGCATCATCGAAAAAGTATGCTCGGCTGTCGAGATGGTATTGCCGCCCGGTGTGTTAACTACGATCACGCCCTTCTTGGACGCGGCGTTGACGTCGACGTTATCGAGCCCCACACCCGCTCTTCCTATTATCTTAAGCCTGTCCGCAGCCTCTATAACGTCCTTCGTGACCTTAGTGGCGCTTCTGACCAGAAGCGCGTCATAATCTTTTATGACCTTCTTAAGGTCTTCCGGCGTCAGTTTAGTATTGACGTCGACCTTAAATTCCTTTTCTCTTTCCAGTATGTCCACCGCTTCCTTTGAAAGTGAATCGCTTATCAGAACCTTGAATGACATGATCTTCTCCTTGCTTAACCTAGTATCTTCTTAGCAGCTTCTAATCCGCTGCCTGTTTTAAATTTATATCCCAATTTCGCGAGGGCCTGTTCAAGCGCCTTAATGGATTCTATCGTATGCTCTTCGTCGATCCCGCCCATATGAGCGGCCCTGAATATCTTTCCCTTAAGCTGTTCCTGCCCGCCGGCGAAAGTGACCCCGAACTCGGTCTTCAGGAGCTTTATGATATCGTCCGCATTTATTCCCGCGGGCGCGTTAATACCTGTTACGGCCGACGACGGGGATTTCGAAAATATCTGCAAACCAAGCGCATTGGCGGCGGCCCGGAATGCTACGGCCATCTTTTGATGTTCAGCAATAACCTTGTCGACGCCTTTGGCGTTGATCTTCTCGACAGCCTTCTTCAGCCCTATAACGAGCGTAATAGCCGAAGTAAAGGGTGTATCAGTATCGATATATGCTTTCTTGTATTTTTTAAAATTGAAATAGAACTTAGGCAGCTTCGACGTCTCAACCGCTTTCCATGCCTTCTGGCTAACCGTACAGAACGCCAGGCCGGGCGGTATCATAAGCCCCTTTTGCGAACCGCATATCGCTATATCCACTCCCCAGGCGTCATTCTCAAAATTATCAGCGCCCAGTCCGCTTATAACGTCCACTATGAAGAGGGCGTCTGTCGCTTTCACGACCTCCCCGATCGCCTTGATGTCAAATACCGTTGCTGTCGACGTTTCGCAAAGCGTAGTATAAACCGCTTTCACAGACGGATTCTTCTTAAGCAGATCCTTTATGGCCTCCGGCTTAGGGCCGCTTCCCCATTCAACATCAACGGGTATTACCTCTACGCCATAAGCCTTTGCTATGTCGCCGAACCTCTCGCCGAATTTTCCGCCCCTTACCACTATTATCTTATCGCCTGCCGAAAGGACATTGACGATAGACGCCTCCATGGCGCCTGTGCCGCTTGAAGTGAAGGTGAACAGGTCCCCGGAAGTCCTGAATAACTTTTTTAAGCCTTCGGTGGCGTCCTTAAATATGCCCTGATACTCTTTAGTCCTATGGTGTATTATAGGTTTCGCCATTTCGTTTCTTATGTCTTCAGGAACCGGCGTGGGTCCCGGGGTCATCAGGTATTTTTTCATGCGCTATCTCCGTATTTTAAAGTTACGTAACGTTACGTAAGGTTAGTGAATGTTGCATAATGTTACAAAAGTACTGCAACCTTACGGAACCTTAATTAACCTTCTCTAACATTACGTAACTTCTGATTTATTTCTTCTTAGAAATATTGGCAATTACCTCGTCGACTAATCCGTATGTCTTTGCCTCGTCCGAAGACAGGAAGTAATCCCTGTCCGTATCCTTCTTTATCTTATCTATCGGCTGCTTTGTATGTTTAGCCAGTATCTCTTCGATCCGCGCGCGCAGCCTAAGTATTTCCTGCGCCTGTATGCTTATGTCGGTGGCCTGCCCCTGCACTCCTCCCCATGGCTGGTGTATCATTATCCTGGCGTGAGGGAGCGCAAAGCGCTTCCCGGGAGTACCGGCCGCAAGCAGCACGGCTCCCATACTCGCCGCCTGGCCTACGCAATATGTATTTACGTCAGGCTTAACGAACTGCATGGTATCGTATATCGCCAGGCCGCTCGTCACCGAACCGCCGGGCGTGTTTACGTAAACGTCAATATCCTTCTCCGGGTCTTCCATCTGCAGGAATAAAAGCTGCGCTATTATCAGATTGGAGACCATGTCATCTATAGCGGTCCCGATAAATATTATCCTATCCTTGAGAAGCCTAGAATATATATCGTATGCCCTCTCCGACCTGCCGGTCGTCTCTATTACCATCGGCACCAATACGCTCATACGAACCCCCCCGATTTGTTGTAATTTTACTTCTCTATTTACTTCTCTGTCACCTGCGCGTTTTTCACCAGGAACTGGATGGTCTTCCCTTCGCGCAGCTTCTCGATAAGGTTGTCAACAAGCCCTTCTTTTGCATAATATTCCTTAACCGCATCTTCGACCTTCCCGGTCTGGGCCGCTATAGATGCGTACGCTACCTTCAGGTCTTCTTCATTGACATCTATCTTTTCCGCGTTCGCTATATCGTCCAGTATGAAAAGAAGCCTCACCTGGCGTACTGCGTCATTTTTGAACTTATCCCTGAACTCGGAGTCTTTCTTATCGAGGTCTTCCTTCTTAAAGCCTTTTTCCAGCAGTCTCTCTTTCGCGTTATCCACCATGAAAGCAAGCTGCCTCTCGACATAACCCGCAGGGACCGGAAAGACGTTATCATCCGAAAGCCTGTTCAGCGCCTGATTTTCCATGTCGACCTCAGCGGTCATCTTCGCGCGCGACTCTAACTCTTTGCGGATCTCTTTCTTCAATTCCTCCAGGCTCTCTTTGCCGAGGTCTTTTGCGAACTCATCACTTAAGTCGGGCAATTGACGCTGTCTTATCTCTTTTGCCTCCACATGGTATATTGCCTTCTTACCGGCCGCTTTCTTATCCGGGTACTTCTCCGGCAGGGTAACCTCTATATCTTTCTCCTCGCCTTTCTTCATACCTAACATCTGTTCCGAAAGGCCGGGTATCATCGACTCCTTCTCCATGCACAGCCACAGGTTCTCCCGTTTCTTGTGTATCGGCTTGCCTTCTACCATGCAATCGAGGTCGCTCACCACGTAATCGCCCATCCGCACAGGTCTCTCTTCCGCCACCGTGTATTTAGCGTTCATCTCCCGAAGATTGTCCAGCGTCTTCCGGATATCCTCATCGCTGACCGCTACTTTCTTCTTCTCGACTTTAATGCCCTTATAATCTTTGAGCTTGAATTTCGGCCTGGTATCAACCCTGGCTTTAAAAGAGAGCAGCTTGCCTTCTTCAAATTCGACATCGCTTATCTCGGGCATCCCGACCGGGTCGATGCCGTGCTCTTTCAGGGCATTCCTGTAAGCGTCGGGTACGAGCCTCTTAAGGGCTTCCTCTTTAGCGTCCTTGGCATAATGCTTCTTAACCAGCTCAATCGGCGCCTTCCCCGCCCGGAAACCGGGTATGTTCGCCACTTTTGTCATTTCATTATAGATCTCATCGAACGCCTTGGAGATCGTCTCGCTCTTCAGCTCTATCTCAATTAATGTCGAGCAATCTCCCGCAGATTTTACTTTTGACTTCACCCCGCCCCTTCCTTCCTCCCCCCCTTTACCCTTCGGTTGGAAGGGCGGGGTTCATCGTTCTCCTTATTATTGAAGCGAATATTATATCACAAAAAAATTACATTGTAAATTTTTCGCCTAAATATAACTCCCTCGCCTTCGGGTCCGATATCAGGTCCTCTTTTGTGCCCGATATCAATATCTTCCCCTCTGCCATGAGATAGGCGCGATCGGTAATGACAAGGGTCTCCCTGACATTATGGTCGGTCAGGAGTATACCTAAACCCTTATCCCTGAGTTCCTTGATTATCTCCTGACATTCAGCCACAGCTATAGGGTCGATCCCGCTGAACGGTTCGTCCAGCAATATGAACATCGGATTCGTAACGAGCGCCCGCGTTATCTCAACGCGGCGCTTTTCCCCGCCGGAGAGGGTGTAGGCTTTGTTCTTCCTTAAATGCGTTATCTTCAACTCGTTTAAGAGTTCGTCGCACCTGCGGCGCCTTTCCCTGGGGCAAAATCCCAGCGTCTCCAGGACGGCCATTATATTCTCTTCTACGGTCAGTTTCCTGAATATGGACGGATCCTGCGATAGGTATCCTATGCCGTAACGTGCGCGCATATGAAGCGGCATGTTGGTAATGTCCTGCCTGTCAAATATGATCTTTCCCTCGTCGGGCTGTATTATACCGGTTATTATATAAAATGTCGTGGTCTTTCCGGCGCCGTTCGGACCGAGAAGACCTACGACCTCGCCCCTCTTGACATTGATGTCGACAGAATTCACGACGCGCCTTCCGCCGTAAGATTTCACCAGCCCTATCGTCTCGAGTAGATGCATATCACTTCTTCCTCATAATATTCTCTTCCAGGCCGCCTTCCTGGTATATCACAAGCCTGGGCCTGCCTGTCAATAATATCCTCTTCTCCGCGTCTATATAAGTCGCCTTTTCGCTGTAGGTCGTGTTTTCGCCTCTTGTTATCTTCACGTTGCCGTCTGCCACTATCTCTTTCAATTTCTTAGTGGACGTGTCCATATATATCGTTATCTTATCCGCGTCGATGGTGCCTTCATCATTGACCACCTTGACGTTCTTTGAGAAATATGCCTGGTTCTTTTCGTAATCGAACTGCACTTCGCCATCGCATGTAATGACCGTCTTGCGCTTCTTTGCTTTCTCCCCGCCGAACGCTTTGGCCTTATCAATGGGAGGCGAAGCGCCGAACATTGATATATCCCCGGTTGCGTCGACCTTATTTTCGATAGTGGCCTTTACGTTCTGCTCAAGCTGCACGTTATTCAGCGCTTTATTATACACCCCTTTGTCAGCCGTAATGGTTGCCGAAGCCTCATCCCCGTACGCCCTTGCGACTATATTGTCGAGCTTTATCTTATCGCTGGTAATGGCTTCCGCCGACTCACCCGTGACATCCCATTTCTTTTCGCCCTTCTCCGTAACGCCTTCAAGATTGAACGACAGTATCTTATGCTTCACGGAATCACCGCCGATGCCCGACGCTTCCGTATTTTTCGGAGCGGTCTCCGCTCCGCTCGCGCCTGTTATCGCGAACGACATAACGACCGCCAGGATTATCACCGCAATCTTCATGGATATATACACCATTTTTGCCTTTTTACTTTTCGCTTTTTACTTTTATCGTCTTCCATCTCCGATGCATCCACACCCACTGATCCGGGTATTTACGTATATATGTTTCCAGGACATCCGTCCATTTCTGCGTATTCGTGACCATGTCTTTTTCTTTGTCGCCCGTATCCGTCAATTCTATCGGCTTTTCTATCTGCATGGTATAGCGCGTTCCGTCCCTGATCATGAACACCGGTATCAGGTCGGCGCCGCTCGCCTTTGCCAGGGCCGCGGGACCTATAGGAGTATAGGCGTTCCTTCCGAAAAAATTTACGAATACACCTCCTACGGAATCTACGTCCTGGTCGGCCAGAATGCCGAGTATCTGATTATTACGGAGGATCCTTAACATACTCTTCGGCGACTGGTCCCTGTAAATGACATTGACATCGTGGACCTTCCTAAGGCGGTTCAGAAAAGCGTCGTATTTCGAGAAATATATGCGCTTTACGATAACGACTCCCGGATATCCCTTGACCCTGAACGTCGCCCCGACGAGCTCCCAATTCCCGAAATGGGCCGTCAGGATAATAGCGCCCTTACCTTTTCGAAAAGCGCCGTCAACGATCTCTATTCCTCTGATCCTGACAAATCTGTCTATATTAGATCTGTTTATTTTAGGGAAATTGACAAGCTCAACACCGCCCCTGACAACATTCCTGAATACCGATTCGGCTATCTTCCTTATCTCTGTCGGGCTCTTTTCAGCGCCGAATACGGAAGTCAAATTATCGACGGCAACGCGCCTGTATTTTCCGAGTATCCTGAAGCATATAGAACCTAAAATATCGGCCAGGACGCGGCCGGCCTTCAGGGGGATGATAAAGACCAGAAAGGCTACCGTCCTCCCTAAATAATAAAGATAATACCTCCTCAATTTGAACTTCATATAGCAAGCCAAACCTTCATATTATGACACTATATAATACTGATAATGAATTGTCAAGGATACCTTTAGGAGGGGCTATCGCTTTAGCGAACTATCTTTAGTGAAAACGTCTCTTTGCCGTCGCTGACCAGGACGGTATCGTTCGATATGTCGAGAACGCGGAACTTGCCTATCGTAGATCCTACGGAGACGATGATATTATTGATAATGGCCTTGTGCGGGCTATCTTTGGATGACGTAATGCCCATGAGCTTCAGGCTGGAGACCTTACTAAGGTCCCCGCTTGAGCTGTCTTCAAGCATAAAGGGGTCTCTTCCCCAGCCAAGGCTGGAAGTGTCCTTTTTTGCCGTCGTCTTTGTGGTAGAGAATAGCGGGCTCATCGCTTTCGTTTTCTCGGGCGCCGGCTCGGCGGACGCCTTAACACCCCGCATCTTCTGCATGGTCTTCTGGAGATTGATTATAAACGACAGCCCGAAGACCATCAGCAAAATCCCTATAGCAATAAGTTCAAGCTTCTTCTTTTCCATAAGCCCTGCTGTTATCCTCGGCCGATAGGCCGTTGCCTTACTCGGGGCAATACTGAGCCGGCTATTATCTGACCGCTCTGTAACCGGCATTGTGTTTTGGCCGCGAATGTATAAGCCCTGCTGTTATCCTCGGCCGATAGGCCCATTCTCCTTATGACACCGGTTTCGGCGATATGAGATAAGTATTGATACTAAGAGCGACATTCAATACGGGAGAGTCCTTGTCTCCCGCCTTAGCTATATTTACGTTTTCTATCGTCACAAATATTGGGAACTCCTCTTTCAAGGCCCTCAAGAACTCCCCGAGCTTCTTATAACTAGTCTTTAATGCCATGGATATGGATATCTCCTCCACGACACAGTCTTTGATAAGAAGATCCTGACCCTCGGCCCCTTTGACAACTACTTTCTTTGACGGGTTCATCGATGTTATCTCTATATCCATACCCTGCGCCAGCGAAGATAATTCCTTGAATACTATTTCCTCTTTTCCGGGGAATTTTTTGCCTAAGGCCTCTATCCTGCTCCTGAAAGCTATTATGCTTTGCTCAAGCGGCTTATCGGCGCCTATCGTCCTCCTGAATTCATCTATCTCGGTCTGTATGGCATTATATTTTTGCTTAAGGCCTTTCAGGCGCGCATCTGCCGGCATATATATGAATACGAGAAATACGGTAAGCGCCAGCAAAAATACCGCGGTAAATATTATTATCTTCTGTTGACGTTTTGTTATCATATTTATCATACTACTGTCACTCCAGTGAGCACGCCATGCTGAAAGTTGAGGAATCCTGGCTTCCGGCCTTGCCAAGCTGCAACGAGTCGAGCTGGGCCTCCTTGAAATATCTCGAGCTTTCCATATCCTCCATGAACTTTGCCAGGATAGTTTGAGCCGAACTGCCGGGGCCGTAAACAAAACCGCTCATATTAACGGTCTTCGCCTTTTTGTTCATAGTCAGATTTTGCAACACTACATTCTGCGGTATTATATTGCTCAACTCCTTCATTATGTTCTCGACCGGAAGCTCGCCTGCCTGCAGGCTCGACAGGAACGCCTCCCTTTCCACAGCCCTGTTTCTCAATTCCTTGACCTGCGCAACCACTTCCTGCTGGATCGGGGCGGTCTTTATCCTACGATCGTAATCGTCTATCCTGACCTTGGTAAAAAAGAACGAGACCCACAGCGCGACGACCAATATGGACGCCAGCGCCCTAAGCGAAACCTTCTCTATAAATTCAACCTTTTCGGTCCTGTATTCATGAGGCAGCAGGTTCAGGCATTTGCGATATGACACAGCAACGCCTACAAGCGCCGCTATGGACATGGCGTCATCGGCGTTCAGGGCAACCTTTGAAGTATTTATCGAAGGCGGCATGGCGATCTTCGCGACCGGGACATTCAACTCTTCCTGCAGGTACCGGTCTAGATTTTTAAGCCCGGCTCCCCCGCCCGCAAGATAGGCCTCGGAGATGTTTTCCACGCCGAATTCATGGACATAATATTCTTCGGAACGCTTTATCTCCTTGGATATCCTCTCCAGCACCGGCCTCATCAGGGAAAGGATCTGCCGGGAACTTATCCCATTCTCTAATGTGACCGCATCATACGCTATGCCAAGACGCTTTTTAGCGTCATCAGCCTGTTCTTTAGTTAGAACAATCTCCTCGCCTTTGTCGGACAGGAATTTTGATTGCAGGGCATCCGAGATAACACCGGATCCCAGAGGAATGGGACGCACGAATTCAAGCGTTCCGTTCCTGAACATAGACACCTCCGTCTTCATATTACCGGCGTCGACGATAAGCGTCGTCTTAGGATGCTCCTGCTTTGGCCCCATTTTCAGTATCGCCTCCAGGCCGAAAGGCTCTACGCTCACCGCCTCGACAGAGAGATTGGCATCCTTGACAGCTTTGATCTTCTTTTCGATCACCTCGCTTGAAACGGCGACGAACATGATATCGAACGCTTTTGAGCCGTCTTCCTTCTGGACCTCGCCTATCACCTGGAACCCTATAGCCGCGCTGGATATATCGAAATGAACCAGGTCCTTGGCCTTCCATCTTAATGCCTCGATAACCTCTCCATACGGCATATGAGGCATCTCTATCCGCCGAATGGCTATAGCTTCATCGCTGAAAGTCAGCACCGCGCTTTGGGATGAAAAGCTATTCGCCTTTACCGTCTTCTTGATCGTATCCGTAATATAATCATTGTCGCTGCCCGTAGGTATCTCAATAATGGAATAGAAAGCGATCTCGACTTCCTGCGCAAGCCGGACGCCCACTATCTTCAGGGTACAGGCGCCTATATCGACACCGATCACATTGGCGGCTTTCTTCCCAAAGTTGAATATCCTGGCGATATTCGCCGGCAATTTGATCTGCGGCATCTTGACCTGAGGCATTTTGAATTTCGTCATATTCATATCATTCTAAAAAATTTTTATCGGTACTGTTTAATATCCACCCCTGAAAGGGCGCGGAAAGAGGCCTCCCAATCCTTAAAAAGCCCCGCTCCGGTAGTCACTGTTATGCCGATGTCAACACGGCGTATTTCATGTAAATTTGTCGGGGGGGTTCCTGACGCTGTCCAGGCCGTCCCGTCAGATTTGAAATAACTGAAAATGGCTCCGGAAGATAGTCCGGTAATGTTTATATCAGGGGTGATATAGTAAGGCACCGTCTCCCACGAGCCGTAACTTCCGGACCCGGCTGAACCGAGATCCGTGTATCTGCGCTGCGGCTTCGCGCCGTTCAACGCCAGCTCGACGTCTCTCATGTCCCCGGAATAAGGATAACCGACCCGATATGAGACGCTCGTGGAGTTCGCGGCCAGTATCATATTTGCGTATCTTAATCCCATTACACCCCTGTCGCCTTCGATGAAAGAATAGAGCGCCTCCTGCGCCACTAACCTTGCCCTCGTTTCCTTCGGCAGGTATACTACCATCTGCAAAAGCGACAGCACAATCCCTGCCGTCGTCCCTGCCATGACAGCCAGTATGGTAACGGTCACGATTAACTCAACAAGCGTGAAACCTTTCGCTCTTCTATTACCATGCATGATAGCGCTCATGGATAACTGAAGTCATATATGGTATAAGGCGATTCCGAGCCGTCCACAAACACATAGGAGATAGCTACCGTATACCGGTACATCGTCCTTCCGAAAGAAAAAATAGCGCCTCGGCCGTCCTGATACGGATATATGGGATCCGACTGGACGTAGAAATACGGCTTGAATTCCACGTATTGCGGCGAACCCGTCAGCTCGAGATTCATATTACGAGCCGTCCTATCGATAAGATTGACAGATATATAATTCAACGATTGATACGGCGGAGCCGGGCAATATATCTTAACACCCTTAATGACAAGATTAGGCTTCCTGGTGTTCTTCAAAATAACGTAATAAATCCCGACACTTCCCTTAATGCCGCCCGATACGTTCAAGTAATCACTTTGCAGGCCGCCCGCGCCTTCACCGGAACTGCCTGCTCCGTAAAGATGGGCCTGGTTTGTGCCATATGTAAGAACCCTGTATACGGCGCCCGTCGAGAACGAGCCTTCGCCGGGGCAGACGCTCAACTCCACAGGGTATATATACGACTTATACAGGCTGTCCACGCGGGTCTCCAAATCATAGCCAAACCCGCCGTAGTCGCTGCTGCGCGTTATGCCCGGGCTGAGCGACCCATCGTTCTGCATACACCTGACTTCCGCCATACGCCTGTTGACCAGGCTGATCACTCTGGTGATCGAGTCTCCTTCGACGACCACACGAGAATACTCCAGAAGCATCAGCGCTATCGGTATCATCACTATGCTCATCAGGGCAATGGCTATGATCAACTCCGAGAGGCTGAAACCCCTGCGCCCGGCCGCTGTCATATATGAGCGTCCGTCTCTACCCAGGATGTCACCTTGTCCGTATTTACATCGTAAGCGGCCTTTATGGTCCTCCTGAATGTAGCCGGGCCGGCAGTTACCCTGCCGGTAGAGGTTATCTGAAACTCATTATTACCGCTGTATCCGTTCCTGATTATCACGAACTTTCGCGGTTCCGGCGAGGCCGCGAAATAGAACGACACCACTATGGTCGCGGTAGACGGGACATCGTTGTCGAAGTACATGCCGAACCCCACGTTTTTCTGGCCGTATTTCATAGTAACATTGCTGCCGAAATTTACAAAGTCCCCGGAAGAAAAATTGACCCAGTAAAACCGGCCATTCCAGTAATAACCGACGCCGGTATTCGTCATTCCTGTCCATTCGACTTTCATCTTCTGAAGAGGATAAAAGCCGTTCATGATGTAATATCCGCTTATATTAGTGATAAAAATATTTCCTACCCAGGAATCCCCGGCATGATTCTCTATTACCGGATTAGAAGCGTTGATCAATAAAAAATCCGGAGGGCTGAAAGCTTTATAATATGTATCCGGATAACTGTAACTCAGATTCAGGGGATTGCTTGAGCCCGAGGCCCTCTGGTCCAGCCTTGTTTCAGTCCCCAGCTGCATATACGACGATCGGCTCATCGTAGGATGCATTTCTTTGTATTTGCGGATAACATCGTATACGCCCGCCTCCGCCGCATAAAGCGCCTTGTCTCTCGACATACGCATGGTGGTCAGCATTGCGGAGTTTGAGATACCGCTGGCTATAGCCAGAAGAGCGATCGAAGCGATAACGATAACGATTATCACTACGATCAAAGCCAGGCCTTTTCGGTCGGACGTATGTATCATAATCATATAGTATGTGGAAAGTATATCATTATTTTCTCGCAAAGGCAATATAGGAGAGAATAAAAATGAGCGTAATGGCGCTTAAGACAAGCCCCAACTTGAATGAGAACGGGTCAAATACGAACTTTACGACGTGCGCCCCGGGCTCCAAATAGACGGCCCTAAGTATATAATCGGCCTTATAGAGCTTTGCCCTCTTATTATCGACGTAGACCTTCCACCCGGGGTACCAGGTATCGGCCAGCACCAGGAATTTGGGAGAGTTCAACGTCGATCGGATAACTACTTCATTGATGGAATATTTTGTTATTTCCGCCTTTTCCGGGGACTCCCCTTTTATCACCCAGTTCCTCGAAGGTCTCATAAAAAGGACCTTCTCCCGCAAATCCGGTTCTTCATCAAGAAGTACCTCTCTTGCCGGATCGAATTCCTTAGACATGAACCTGGCGACGAAGTCCTTTTCGTTCTTTAAAACTTTGAAAGAGTCCACTAAAAACGCCCTGGGCAGGACATTCGTATTCTCGTATAGATATCCGGATGCGCCTTCCACAGGCCGGTAGCCGCGATCCTCTACTTTCTTCTTCGATACCAGGTACTTCATGTTGAGCATATCCAGTATTCTCGTAGCGGCAGGAGAGGGGGATGTCTCTAGGAGGTTCGTGATCTTTCTATAATCCATCAGTTGTATCGAATCATATCCGCCGACATCAAAAAATCGGTACAGCATCGGCGTGTTGGCAGTCAACATGTCCTTGCTGTTCAATATCGCTTCTTCGAACGTCCTGCCTTCAATATAAGCGCTTTCCTCTTCTGTCTTAGGCGATAAGTAAAACCTGAAAAGACCAGTGTCTTTCTTCAGGTGCTCCACATTCGGCGTAGGCACATCATAAATCTTAGGATTGACAATAGGCTGATCCCCGATGGTCGCTGTAAACAGGTCCGCGACGATTAGCGATATGAAACAGAAGCTTACAACACCCTGCCTCATGCGGATGCGGGAGGCCCCAAGGAAGAGTATCAGACCTCCGAAGGTAAAGAACCCCGCAAACCTTGCCGAATTCTTAATGGCCGCTATGATGCTGAAAAGGATCGACGAATTTTCCGTAAGCCTGCTGCCTACGCAGAAGCTGAACGCTCTCTCTATCAACTTATTCGCGCATGTGTGCATCAGGAGAAGATACAATGCGCTTAATAGTAAGATCGGAAGCAGGATCATTGAGAAGGCCTTCAATCTCGGATCCTGGGATGCCCTCGCCCTGATATAAGCGTCAAAACCCGCGCCGCAAAGCATGGCCGCGGCAAATATAGTGACATACAGAAACCGAACAGGGTACCTTATCATCTTGAACCCCGGCACGAACTTATAGATAAGGTAATAGAAAGGAGTATTCCCCCCAAACGAAATGAATAGAAAGAGAATGCCGATAAACCAAAGGAACCATACCCTCCACCCTTTTTTGAAAAAGATCGTCATGGCCAGCAGGAGCGCGGAAAAGACACCGAGATAAACCAGGGCAGCCCAGCTCTGTTCGATCCAATAGCTCTCTTTGGAAAAATCCGTCCTGGAGATGAAGGGGATGAAAAAATTGAAAGTATCCCTGACAGGCATCGACCATGTCGTGGCGCCGCTATAAGCGCCTAAAAGCATTGCCCTGTCCGAGAACCTCATAAGCTCTATAAAAGGCGCAAGATGGACCATCGATAGCAGCGATCCGAAGATAACGGTTGCCGAATAATAGGAACCGACGCGCATCAACGGGCAGGACTGCCTGTTGTTCAGCCGAAAGAATAACGCGTAAAAGAGAAGGACCCATAGCGTTGAATAGAATATGGACGGCTCTCCGCCCAGGAACATCGTCCCTAAGAAAAGCGAAGAGATAAGGATGTATTTCATCTTATCATCCGTAAGTCCCTTGTCAAAAAATAGAAGTACGGCCGGAAGCCATATAACACATGAAAGAGTCGTTGGAAGGTTCAGCAATGATATGACATATCCGCTGAAAATGAAGGTTATTGCGGAGACCAGGGAACCGGAACTGCCCATACCCCATCGCCTGGCAAGGTAATAAACAAATACGCCCGCAAGCGGTATGTGGATTAAGAGGAAGACGTTAAAAGCCAGGCAGAACGGCAGGAGATAGTAGACGATACTTAGAGGATAAAATACTGCTGCCTGCTGGAACGCGAGGTTCGGTATGCCGCAGAATATATACGGGTTCCATAGCGGTATGGTCCCGCTCTTCATAGCCTCTACTGTAAAGAGCCTTACAGGATAGAAATATCTCGATAGATCCCTGAAAGCAAGGAATCCATTGCAAAATAGGGCTTCCGCAAAATAGCATGCGGTAAGCCCTATAAGCAAAGCCACTACAAATAATCCTCTATTCCTCAAAGACGCGTCTCTTACCAACTCGTGTTGTGAGCGGCAAAGATCTTGCCATGATCTGAATTTGCCGTATTATTAACATACACCCAACCTGCGGCAGTGCTGGTACCCTTACTTGATGTTGTCACGATTAAGGTGTTGACATTAGTGGCCATATTCGCGTTGGCGGGTACCCCCTGCGCCATCCAGTTTTTTATCTCATCTGTAACAGAAGGAAATCTCGCATCGTTGCCCGCGGCAGCTTGAGCGTAAAAAATAGATATCGCTGAACGGAGGCCGCCCAAAGCGCCTTGAGTGGCCGCGTTCTTCGCCTGGTTTGTAAGGTCAACAAACTTCGGCATAGCTACTGTAGCGAGTATACCCAGAATTACTATGACGATAACAAGTTCAACAAGCGTAAAACCCCTCTTCATGATACCCTCCCCTTTTTTGTATGCGCTGAACAATTTTTTACCAGTCCGTGTTGTGAGCAGCGAAGATCTTGCCATGATCTGAATTTGCCGTATTATTAACATACACCCAGCCTGCGGCAGTGCTGGTACCCTTACTTGATGTTGTCACGATTAAGGTGTTGACATTAGTGGCCATATTCGCGTTGGCGGGTACCCCCTGCGCCATCGCGTCGCTTATTTGAGTGGTATCGCTTGGAAATGCCGCAGTACCGTTAATAGCAGACTGCGCGTAAAATATAGCTATGGCCGAACGAAGGCCGCCCAAAGCGCCTTGAGTGGCAGCGTTCTTAGCTGAATCGGTAAGGTCGACAAACTTCGGTATTGCCACTGCCGCCAGGATACCCAATATCACTATCACTATCACAAGTTCTATCAACGTGAAACCCCTCTTCATGACACCCTCCCCTTTTTGTATGTGCGAAACAATTTTTTACCAGTCCGTGTTGTGAGCGGCGAAGATCTTTCCATGGTCTGGGCTTGTCGTATTGTTAATATATACCCAGCCTGCAGAAGCATTGGTAGCCTTGGCAGTCAATGTTGTGATTATGGTATTGATATCGGTGGCCATATTCGCGTTGGCGGGTACGCCCTGCGCCATCGCATCGCGTATCTCATCGGTCACGCTTGGAAACCTGGCAGTTCCGGCAACGGCATTCTGTGCATAGAATATGTATATTCCTGCTCTCAAGCCGCCCAACGCGCCCTGCGTAGCCGCGTTCTTAGCGGCATTTATAAGATCCGCGTATTTCGGGATCGCTACCGCGGATAAGATTCCTAATATGACAATGACTGTGACGAGCTCGATCAAAGTAAAACCCTTCCTCATCATCAACTCCTTTCCGCCCGCAAAAAGGGTCTAAGAGTTCCCCTTAAGCACAAAAATGATAAAAAAAATTACAATGAGCTCAAAAATTTTATAAACTCTCAAATTATGCGTAAAGTATACCATATGTTTTTAGGGTTGTCAATGCTGGAAGAGGGATATGAGGTTCCACATGGGCAAAAATATGGCAAGAGCCATGGTCAGGACCATCGCTCCAAGGACCACCACGAAGACAGGCTCCATTATGGTAGAGAGGTTCTGGATGATATAATCGGCTTCCTGGTCATAGTATTGGGAAATATTCATCATCAGCTCGTCGACCTTACCGGAGCTTTCTCCTATGGCGACCATATTTACCACAAGAGGAGGAAAAGCGCCGCTTATACGCATCGGTTCGGAAATACCTTTACCTTCTTTTACACTCACAATGATATTATCAACTGCCCTGGAGATTACCGCATTTGAAGCCGTCTTGGAAGCCATATCGAGTACCTGCAATATAGGGAGCCCGCTCCTTATCAATATCGACATAGTCCGCGTAAATCTCGAGATCACGAGCATCGTCATAGGTTCCCCGAATATGGGAGCTTTCAGCTGAAACGAATCCCATCGATATCTTCCGCCCTTTGTGTTTATATACCTATTGAAAAGGAAAGCGATGGCGCCGCCGACAACAGCCAGGATATACCAGTATTTACGCATAGCGACGCTCATGCCCATGAGTATCTTCGTCGGAAGCGGCAATCCCGTCTTGAACTGCGCGAATATCGTCGCGAATTTCGGTATTACGAACGTGACGACGACAAAGAACGCTCCGGCGAGCGCGCATAAAGTTATTATAGGATAACGGACGGCAGCTTTTATCTTATTCTTTGTATCGAGCTCTTTTTCCGTGAACTGGACGAGCCTCTCCATAATCTCATCCATCTGGCCGCTCGCCTCCGCCGCCCTTATCATATTGACGTAAAATTCGTTGAAGACCTGCGGATATTTCGAAAGGGCGTCCGAGAAGCTTACTCCCCTCTCTACGTTGGACGCGACGTCCTTTATTATACTCCTGAAAAATTTATTCTTGGTCTGCTTCTCGATAGTATCCAGGTTGGACAATAAAGTGACTCCCGCTTTCTGCAGGGACAGGAGCTGCCGCGTGAACATTATAAGGTCCGCCTCTTTCACTTTATCGAACCTGGCGAGGAATTTGGAAATGGGGTCGTTCGACTCCTCCGCTTCCGCTATCGAGATCGGCACATACCCCATAGCCCCCAGGCTCGCCGCGACAGCCTGCTTGTCGGCTCCGCTTACAACGCCTGACACGGACCTGCCGAATTTGTCTCTCGCCTTATATTTAAAATCCGCCACTTTTGCTATTCCTCCGTAACGCGTATGACTTCTTCGGGGGTCGTAATACCGCGTATGACCTTATCCAGCCCGTCGCCGCGCAGCGTCGTCATGCCTTCGCTTATCGCCACTTTTCTTATGTCGAGCGCGCCGGCCTTGGCGATGATCAATTTCTTGATCTCGTCGCTGATGACCATGAGCTCATGGATACCTGTCCTGCCTCCATAGCCCGACCCCTTGCAATGGCTGCAGCCTTTAGCCTTGTAAAATTTGACCTGTTCCTTTATTCCCAGTTCTTTAAGCGCCGCCGCTGTCGGCGTATAAGCCTCTTTGCATTCCGGGCAGAGGACGCGCACAAGCCTCTGCGCCAATATCGCCAGCACCGAGCTGGATATCAGGAACGGCTCTACCCCCATATCGATAAGACGCGATATGGAGCTGGGCGCGTCGTTCGTATGCAGGGTCGAAAAGACGAGATGGCCTGTAAGGGACGCCTGGACTGCGATCTCGGCGGTCTCTTTATCCCTTATCTCTCCCACCATCACTATATCCGGATCCTGCCTAAGTATGCTGCGCAGTCCCGCGGCGAAGGTCAGGCCCGCCTTAACATTTACCTGGGTCTGCCTGATCAAAGGTATCTCGTATTCGACCGGATCCTCTACTGTAATTATGTTCTTCTCAAGCGAATTAATGGCGGACAGGGCCGAATATAATGTAGTCGTCTTGCCGCTTCCCGTCGGGCCCGTTACCAGTATGATGCCGTACGCCGCGCGTATAAGCTTGTTAAAACCGTTAAAATCCTTTTCATTAAAACCAAGCTGTTCTACCCCGACCATGACGCTCGTCTTATCCAGGATTCTCATGACGATGTTTTCGCCGTGGATCGTCGGAAACGTGGATACCCTGAGGTCTAGGACCTTATTCTCCATCTTCATGTTAATCTTGCCGTCCTGCGGCTTCCTCGACTCCGCGATGTCGAGCTTGGACAGTATCTTTATTCTCGATGAGATTATATTCTGCAGTTCTTTCGGAGGTGTGGCTATCTCATGCAGGATGCCGTCGATCCTGAATCTCACGCGGACGAGATTCTCTTCGGGCTCTATATGTATGTCGCTAGCCTTCTCTTTTATCGCCTGCATCAGTATCAGGTTGACCAGCCTTACAACGGGCGCCTCTTCCGCTGCCTTGGTCAACGCCTTGGATCCCTGGCCGTCCGGAGTGATGGCGGCAAGCTTGGCGGCATCTATCGTCTTTATGACCTCGTCCAGCCCCCCGGGAGAACCATAATATTGGTCTATGGCAAGCCTTATATCGCTCTCCGTTGAAAGGACAGGCTCTATTATAGGTATCTTAGACTTCATCCTTACTTCATCGATCGCCATTATATCACGAGGATTTGCCATGGCAAGGGTCAGGCTGTCGCCGACCTTGAAGAGCGGGATCACCTTGTGTTTTCTGGCGAGATCTTCGGAAACATTGACGAGAACGTCCGGGTCTATCAGGTAGTTCTTCAGTTCGATGACCATCACGTTCATCGATTCGGCTACAGCGTGAGCTATCTTATCTTCCGTAATATATCCTAGTTTCGACAGCGTCTTATCCAGGGGAAGCCCTGTCTTCTTCATGTCCTCCTTGGCGCGGTCTATCTGATCGGCCGTAACGAGCTTCTTTGCCAGCAGGATATCTATGATAGCTTCTTTTTTAGCCATACCCCTATTCTCTCCGGATCAGACTACTTTGACAAGTCCCAGCGAGGCGACGAACGTCTTTCCTTATTTGTAATAAATGCCGAGAGCAGGTCTTTGTCTTCGTTGGATATCTTAGTGAATTGTATGCCCAGCCTGTAATGCCCCTGTGACTTCATTGAGCAGGACCTGACCGAGCCGGTCACTCGCATCGGCTCTTTGCGATCCTTGCCCGCTTCTGCGGCAAAAGGGGCGGATTCTATATTAATATCCAGGATAACGCCCGGCGGTATCAGATAAAGCGAATCCAGGCCGCAACCCTGCACGCTTATATCCAGAAGCCCTGCTTTCTGAAAGACCGCTTTGCCGGACGCGTCTTTCGCGGGCACATTCAATTTTATCGTCTTCTCTGTCGCTTCATCGATCGCGTATTCCGCGAGAAAATTAACGGGCTCCCTCTTTTGCCCTCTCGTTTCCATCGGCGCCATAACTGCCTCCCCGTATTCAAACTTTTTCTTTTTTACTTAAAGTATCTTTCGGTTGCCAGGTCCCACTTCCCCTGCGTCTTCAATATCATGTCGCATATCTCGCGCACCGCGCCGCGGCCGCCCATCTTAGAAGTCACATAATGGGCTTCCGCTTTCACTTCATCCATCGCGTTCGGTACGGCTACGGCAAACCCGACCCTTTTCAATACGGGTATGTCTATGAGATCGTCCCCTATAAAACATACATCTTCCGGCGACACTTTAAATACCTTTAACGCCTTATTGAAAGGTATCAGCTTATTCATGAATCCCTGATATGTTTTCGCGACCTTCATGTCACGACCGCGCAATTTGACTATCCTGGACTTCTTCGCCGTGATTATGGCGCTCTTTATACCGGCCCTATTCAGGAGGGTTATCCCGAAACCGTCCTGGACGTCAAAGAATTTCAACTCGTCGCCGTAGATGCTGTATATTATCCGGCCGTCGGTCATCACACCGTCGATGTCTAGGATCAACAGCTTGATGCGTCTTGCTCTCTCGGTAATTTCCTGATTTATAGAATTTAACATTTAGGCACCAAGAACAGTTATAAGTTGTAAGCTGTAAGTTTTAAGTAAAAATTTTAAGATATTCCTCAAACTTATAACTTACGACTTAAAACTTACTACTTTCCACGCTATTTTTATGCCAGCTACACCAGTCCCGCCTTCAGCAGGTCCTGGACGTCTATCAGTCCTATCGGCCGCTTTTTGTCGTCGACAACCGGTATCTCATCTATCTTTTTGGAGCGGAGTATATCGAAAGCTTCCGCGGCCAGTTTCTCTTTCTTTATCACGACCGGACCTTTAGTCATCACGTCCTTGACCTTCATGTTTATAAGGCCGGGTTTAGATTCGAGGTGGCGCCTGAGGTCTCCGTCCGTGAATATGCCCGTAAGGGCGCCTTTACGGTCGACTACGCTCGCGCTTCCCGCCCTTGCTTTCGTTATCGCCAGGAGCACGCGCTTGACGGTAAAATCTTCGCCTACCACAGGGCTTTCGTGCCCTTTTCTCATTATGTCACTCACCTTCAATAACAGACGTTTGCCGAGTATGCCGCCCGGATGATAGAAAGCGAAATCCTTCTCTTTAAAACCTTTCTTTTCCAGAAGGGCGACCGCAAGAGCGTCGCCCATCGCGAGCATTGCCGTCGTCGAGGTCGTGGGCGCCAGCCCCATGGAACAGGCTTCTCTTTTTACTGATACATCGATGGTGTAATCGGCGATCCGCCCTAGCGTGGAACGCACATTACCGGTCATCGCAATAATACGCGCCCCTATCTTCTTCACTATTGGCAGGAACTTCACTATCTCGTCCGTCTCGCCGCTATTGGAAAGCGCCAATATCAGGTCGTCCTTCGTCACCCGCCCAAGGTCCCCGTGAAGAGCTTCGGCGGGATGGAGATACAGGGAAGGCGTGCCGGTCGAAGAGAGCGTGGCGGATATCTTCTGCGCGATAAAACCCGGTTTACCCATGCCCGTTACTATCACGCGCCCCTTTATCCTGCAGACCGCGTTGACGATACCTTCGAAGTCGGCGCCTACCCGCCTCATGAGGCTGGAGAGCGCGTCGCGCTCGATCCTCAATACTTCCCTGGCGATCCTGTCTGACATTATTTCACCGCCTCTTCCACTTTTCTAAGCTTTACCAGCATCTTCTCCAGCTCGTCCAATCCCAGCGAGTTAGGCCCGTCGCTCGGCGCTTTTTCGGGATCCTCATGGACCTCCAGGAAGACCCCGTCCGCGCCGCAGGCTATCGAAGCCATGGCCAGATACGGTATAAATTTGCTTTCGCCGCCCGAACGCTCCCCCAGGCCTCCGGGCATCTGGACGGAATGCGTGGCGTCGTATATCACAGGATATCCGAACTCTTTCATGATCATTATAGAGCGGAAGTCGCTCACGAGATTATTATAACCGAAGGCAACGCCTCTCTCAGTAAGGAGTATATTCCTGTTCCGGGCGGATTCGATCTTTTTTATAATATGCCTTATGTCCCAGGGCGCGAGGAACTGCCCCTTTTTAATATTGACCACTTTGCCGGTCTGGGCGGCGGCTACTATTAGATCGGTCTGTCTCGAGAGGAACGCCGGTATCTGGATGATGTCGAGGACCTTTGAAGCCTCTCTTATTTCGGCTTTGCAGTGGACGTCGGACAATATGGGGACCTTGAGTTCGTCTTTAACGCGTTTTAATATCTTAAGCCCTTTTGTCAGCCCGGGGCCGCGGTAGGAATCTATTGAAGTGCGGTTCGCTTTATCGTAACTTGATTTATATATGAACGGGATGCGCAGACGTTTGGTAATATCCTTAAGGGCTTTGGCGTGTTTAAGCGCGCTCGCTTCGGATTCGATCACGCATGGCCCGGCTATCAGGACAAAGGGGCGGCCTGCGCCTATCTTCACGTTGCCAATATTAATTTCTCGCGTCATGTTCATGTCCAGGTTACGTAATGTTAGAGAATGTTAATTAAAGTTACGTAAGGTTACCGCACTTTTGTAACATTACGTAACCTTCACTAACCTTACGTAACATTATGTAACCTTTTTCCTATTTCTCCCTCTCCTTTAACAGCGCATCCTCGGCCCTTTTCAGGTCTTCGGGCCTGTCTACGCCGACCGTGTCGAACTTCGTCTCGACGGTCTTTATCTTATATCCGTACTCGAGGACCCTCAGCTGTTCGAGCTTCTCGGCATTCTCCAGCGAGGATTTCGGGAGGTTCCTGAAAGTGAACAGGAAGTCTTTTGTAAAAGCGTATATGCCTATATGTTTGTAATAGACGGGTCTCTTCTTCTCGTCTTTCGACGCGGTCCTGTTGTAAGGTATCGCGTATCTGGAAAAATATAAGGCGTATCCGTTCCTGTCGACGACCACCTTGACCACATTTGAATTCGTAAGCTCTGAATCGTCCTCCACCTTCTTTATCACGGTTGCCATCTGGGCGATCTTCTCTTCGCCGAGGGCGATCACGAGGTTGTCTATTATTATAGGTTTGATCAGGGGCTCATCCCCCTGGATATTCACGGCGATCTCTACGTCAAGAGGATTCACCACCTCGGCAAGACGGTCGGTCCCGGAAGGCTGGTCCGGGGAGGTGTAGATGGCCTTGCCTCCGAATCCCTGGACGACCTTCAATATCCGCTCGTCATCGCATGCGACGACAAGGTCGTCCAATGTCTTAGCCTTTTTGGCGTTCTCCCACACGTGCTGAATAACGGGCTTGCCCAGCAGGTTCGCCAGTACTTTTCCCTCGAATCTCGTCGCGCCCCAACGGGCCGGTATAACTCCTATCGCTTTCACTTTTCCAGCTCCCTCTTAATTCGTTCTATAAGCTCACCCGGCGTAACGACAGCTATGCCGACCTTCCCTACGACTATCCCCGCGGCGCAGTTCGCCACATGCGCCGATTGCACAGGATCGAGTCCGGACGCAAGAGACAGGGTATAGCTCGCTATGACGGTATCGCCCGCGCCGGATACATCGAAGACTTCCTGCGCGACTGTTGCTATCTGCTTCATCGGTTTCGCTTTCTGGAATACCGCCATCCCGTTCTCACCCAGTGTTATAAGGGCGATCCCGCATTTAAGTTTTGACAGTAATTTCCTGCCGGCGCTCACCAGGCTCTTATCGTCCTTGATCTCGAACCCTACGGCTTTAGACGCTTCGTGGTTATTAGGAGTGATCAAGGTCACGCCTTTATAGAATTTAAAGTTCTCCTCTTTCGGGTCGACCGCGATTATCTTCTTGTATTTTTTTGCCAGAGGAATGACTTTGCTTAGCAACTTAGGCGTTATGACCCCTTTGCCGTAATCCTCAATGATCACGGCGTCGACCGACCTGATGACATTCCCTATGCGGCGGATCATCTTCTGGACGATCTCCTCGCTTATGGACTCCGCCCTCTCTTTGTCGATCCGGACGACCTGCTGGTGCTGGGCAACGACCCTCGTCTTCAATATCGTCGGCCTGGATTCGTCCTTAAATATTCCCGTAGTATCTATACCATCCTGTGAAAGAACGCCTTTCAGCACGGCTCCCCGGTCGTCGTCTCCCACTACGCCTATGAGCGATACATTCGCGCCTAACGACCTGAGATTGTTAGCGACATTCGACGCGCCGCCGGGCATGTAACTCTCTTTTTTGACCCATACCACCGGGACGGGCGCCTCGGGAGAGATACGGCTGACGTCGCCCCACAGGAATTCGTCCAGGATGAGGTCTCCGATCACAAGGACCTTCACCTTCTTGAATCCCATTATCGTTTTTTTAATGCCGGCTATGCCTAAAGATCTCATATCTTCTCGATTATGGAACGGTATAAAAGCGGCATCATTATCTCGTGATGGCCGATCATGTTATATGCCTTACCGCCCGTGGACGTCGGCCTCGAAAGGATGTTCTGATGCGGCCTGTACTGGTTTATCATGTCAAAATTGGCGGTAGTGAATACCCTGGCCTTGTAGCCCAGGTTCCTGGCGACGGTCAATGCCTTTAGGAAGACCTCGGGCAGTATTACCGCCGAACCGAAATTTATCGCCACGCCTTCGTCGAGCCTGGAGACGCTGTATATGAAATTTTTAAAATCGAGCAGCGACCCTTCTCCTATGGCTTCTCCGTTAGCGGACGGATGTTGATGTATTATGTCGGTCCCTATGGCAACGTGCACTGTAACGGGCGCGTCCATGGCATGACCTGTCGCGAGAATACTCAGATCCCTGTGAGGCAGCTTCGAACTGACTATGCTGCCGCCCACAGACTCTCCTATTCCCATGCCCTTAGAGAAACCCGAGTTTATAGCGTCGTTTATGAAACTGGCCGTCTCTTTGGCCATCCCGAAAGAACCGTCGACTATCCCCTCGCCCACATCTTCGCTCGTCCTTCCTATCATGGCTATTTCCGTGTCGTGGATTATTCCCGCGCCGTTCAACGCGACGGCCTTAACGACCCCTCTCTTCATAAGGTCTATGACGAGCGGCGAGAGCCCGCATTTTATCACATGCGCGCCCATCATCAATATGACCATCTTATCTTTTTTATACGCCTCGACTATAGCGTCAGTAAGCGCTCTCAGATTCCGGCTCGCGAGGATGTCCGGCAGGCCGTCGTAAAAGTCCTTGAAACCGGAACCCTTCTTCGTGACCTTGGCGAAATCCTTTATCGCTACTTTGCACTTCCGCGCGTCAAGGGATATCGTCTTTATTTTGGTCAGGTCGACCTTTTCTCTTTTCATGAATATGTCCTTATTATATATAAAACGTTATAAGTTTATCACGACAGGAGCATATCGTCAAATATTAATATCACGGGCCTCGGGCCTCTCACAGGCCGCCTATTTCCCAGTCCTTGCTCTTGAACCTTTTCAGCTCCCCTTTGATGCCTATTTCCACGACCTCGGTTATCCTGACCTCAAAGATGACGAAGTTCTCGGTAATGACGACTTCGAAGCTCTCGTGCTTCGACGTACCGCGCACGTCATCTATAATGTGCTTGGCGGTAAGGCGGATCTCCTTGTCGAGCATCTCCTTGCGCATCTTCTTATATTTCGGCCCCTTCTCTATTATCTTTACCGTGCCGTTCAGCTGATAACCTTTAAGCGTGCTGGGATCGATGAGCGACATCGACGCCCTCGGATTGATCTTCAGGTTCCGCCATGTGGTGCTTATCGTATAATCCACAAGATACATGAATTCATTATCCGTCTTCAATAGGAATTTGGGCGCCGCGTTAGGCCGCCCTTTAAAGTCGCACGTGGCGATACTTATGAACTCCCTCGTCTCCAGCAATTTTATCAGCTCTTTTGAAAGCATCTCTGTCTCCCGGATATCAGGTCGCAATAATAAAACCTGTTATCCCTTAATATGGTCTCGCCTGTTTTGAATTCAATTTTTTTCCCGAATATCGGGCCGTCGAAAGCGAATGAATGGAATTCGCCGTTCTCGCCGCATGGGTCTACATTCGCCGGCAGCGAGTTTAGCAGCTCTTCGTCGAAGACCCTGCCGGCGAACGAGCCGTCAAGCGCCTTCGAGTCCACGCATGTCAACACGCTCCGGAATCCGGAGCGGATGAAATCACGCGCTAACTTTGCTGTATCACGCTTCCATAAAGGAAAGACGCCTTTCAGCCCCACGCTCGCCAGTTTGTTTTCGCGATAAAGTCTTAGGTCTTCCAAGAATATGTCGCCGAATATCACTGATGTCACACCGGTAGCCGCATATCTCGTCAGGACTTCGGCCATTGCCTCTTCATACTTAGCGTTATCGCAGTCCTTGCTGATCAGCGCCTTCTCGAGCGGCAGGCCTATCGAAGCGGCCTGCTCTTCGAGGAGGACTTCGCAGACGCCGTGCATGCTTACTCTGCCGTAATCTTGCGTGACCGTCGTAAGAAGGGCGACGACATCATATTCGCGCAGCTTCCTTATTTCATAAAGGGCCATCGCGGAATCCTTCCCGCCTGACCACGCCATTATCGCTTTTTCCATCCATGCCTTTCGCTTCGTCCATCTACGCGTCTAATAAAATTTACGGGTCCTGTGAAATTCGCGCCAGCGAATTTCATCCCGAGAACGCGACTATTAGGAGCGTTCGAGGGACTACCACTAAAGTTTTTTACTCAAACCTAAGCCTCGTTATTCGAGCACTGAAAATATTCGCTTATAATAAATTTTTACGGGTCCTGCTGCTCCTTCGACTTTTTCTTTTAAAGGGCTCGTATGGGTTTACAATCTGACTATTTCTTTATACTATGAGGGGTAGATAACGGTCTAACTTGACGCTCAGTTATTTATATCGGTATATTCTGTGCGCGTATCTATGTATCCCGAACTACATCTCCTTAACATTCGGGCACCCCATCCAATCCGCCTGTCATCAGCTCCATCGGATTGGGTTTACAATCCCGTGAATTCTATCGCGTATCTATGTGCACCGAACTACTCTCTTCTGTATTCGGGACACCCCATCCCTGCCCGCCAGACTTAGCTTGCTGCGATCAGGCGGGCATACTTCGCCCTTTATTGAGAAAAAGTCTGGAAGGAGCATCACCCGTAAAAATTTCCAGCGCCATCATAACTTAGTATGCGGTTTATTATTTGTCCCCGATCGTAAAGCACTCCTGACTATCTTGAAATAACTGCTATCCTCAATGTAAACTATTTTCGCTTCTACCTCTTTCAGATCTTTTATTATCTTAAGAACATCTTTAAATAAATATTTTATAGCTCCATCATAAATAATATGACCACGATGGAATATAAAACAACTATCATGCGCAGGAAAATTATGCACAAGCCCATTTCGCAAGTTATTGAAATATTGCAGCTTCTTGATATTAACGGCTTCACAACATTTTCTTATTTTTTTTATTATACGAATCTTCCTGGCAAAATCTATACTACTCAACACATCTATGGTAATAGATTGTCTTGCATCTTCTGAGCATGTATTACAGTATCTTTTTAAAATTATTCTATCTATCAGAAACTCCATTACCACGTAAATTTCTAGAACAACGTATCGAATTTCTGAAAAAACTTTAGAATAATCACTCTTTATCTCTTCGGATCTAAAAAAATCAAAAAATACGGTTACAGCATCAGATGCCTTCCGTATTTTTTCTTTTGCCTCTTTAGCACTATATTCTAGTACATGTGAATATTTCATTTTATGCCTTCTTTGATAGCTAAACCTAAGGGACACTTATAAATTTACAATTAGACCTGTCCCTTGTTTCAAAAAGCTCATTTCACTCTATTTAATCACCCACCGGCTTCACTCTGTTAGTGGTCTAGTTGTGACTTCTGCCGGTGAAAGTTCATCAGCAAATTTTTCGCTCCTCAGATGGCGGAAGTTGCGGGCGGTTGCCGAAGCGAATGTCGTAAAATTTCGATACCTTATGGCGGTCTTCCCGCCGAAGGCGGGAAACAAGGCCGAGTAAACCTGTCAACAGCATGCCCTCAGTCCGGGTTACGAGGCCATCGAAATTTTACCACAGCAAATTTACATGCCTAATCATTGCTGTCCAAATTACCAAAAAGTTAACTGGGCCTGTTGCGATATCCCAGTAGGCATTTTACTTCGTTCATGGAACGGAGCGCTGAACCAGTCCCATAGGTCGCGCCTGGCGAAGAGATTCACAGGCAGTATCGAGCAAAGTGTGTAAAGTGACCAACCGAACTTTGACTTGAATTTTAGATACGAGAGCATAAGATATGCCGTTAACGCGACCCATAATTGGGACAGCAGGGCATTTTTAGACGTGCCTACAAAGCTTTTTACCTTTAATTGCTGTTTAATGGCTTTGAAGAACAGCTCAATCTGCCATCGTTCTTTGTAAATACGGCCTATTGTCTTGGCGCTCCAAGTGAAGTTATTAGTTAATATATCGATAGTCTTACCGGTATCAGGGTCTTTGGAGCGAACGCGGCGTAAGAGATTGGCGCATTTATCTTTCGTCTGATATCCTGTCATCTTTATTGTCTGGTCACTTAGTATGTACCTGAACTTTGAGACGTCTCTGCGCTCGACAACGGTATAAACAGCGTTCTTCTTCAACCTGGTCACGAATATGATGCCTTTATCGTCGAGAGATTTAAACCACGAGAAGTCGATATAGCCCATGTCGAATATAGCGACGTCATTCTTCTCCAGCGGTATGAAGGGAGTGGCCTTATTGTCATTGTCTTTACCGTTTGTTACTATCATAAACGTAGGCAGATATCCGGAGTGATCGAGTTTTATATGGATCTTAACGGCGCCTTTTATGGCCCTAAACTTAGCCCAGTCATAGAGCGACAGGCAAAGGTCTACGGTTGTGGCGTCTATGCTGTATAAAGGGTTCTTAAAACAGAATTTATGCTTAGGGGCGATATCCTGACATTTGGACAGCATATCAAAAAAGACTTTTTTAAAGAGCTCGTGCGGCCTATGCTCATTGGCATAAGCAAGCGTCGACCGATGGGTTGGGGTTATGCCTAAATGATAGAGAGCTTTTGATTGAGTGGCAAGACCAGCCTCTATGGTCCTTAAGCTATCCTGTCCGGATAACTGGCCGAACAGCATAGCGACGAAGTGATTCCATGAGGTAAAGCCCCGGGCATGGTATTCAGCCCCGGTCTCTAAAACAGCTTCATGGAATTGGTATCTCGGAAACATTTTTAGCATTTGTCCTAAAATTGTGTTATTATGGTGCATAGCCTAACCCTCCTTATATACCGACGAGAATCGGTAGTTGGTGACGGTTCTGTTCTATCACCATCATAAGGATTCGGTTGGGCTTTTTCAATCATAATTTGGACACGAGTGAT
>JBAZNZ010000018.1 GCA_041648975.1 Candidatus Omnitrophota bacterium
GCAAGGGTCATGGTGTTCAGGTCCTGCCAGTTAATACCCTGGGTGGTCAGGTACTGGAAGTCCGCCCAGTTGACGCCGGCAAGAGTAAGGGTGTTTAAGTCGGACCAGTTTATGCCGGCCTCCGACAGGGTAGCCAGGTCCGCCCAGTTTACGCCCTGGGTGGACATATACTGGAGGTCGAGCCAGTTAACACCGGCAAGAGTTATGGTGTTTAGGTCTGACCAGTTGATACCGGCTTCCGACAGAGTAGCCAGGTCGGACCAGTTTACCCCTGCCGTAGTAAGGGGCTGTAGATCAGCCCAGTTGATACCGGCTTCTGTCATGGTGGTCAGGTTGGACCAGTTTACACCGGCAAGAGTCATGGTATTTAGGTCGGACCAGTTAATGCCCTGGGTGGTCAGGTACTGGAAGTCAGCCCAATTTACACCGGCCTCACTGAGCGCCACCATGCCATCCCAATTGATATTGGCATCGCTCATGATCTGAATATCCGCCCAGTTTACCCCTGCGTTGCTGAGCTCCGCCAGGTTATCCCAATCAATCGTCTGCGCCCAATTGACATGCGCACCGGTCATCTTTGCCATATCGTCCCAGTTGATACCGGCCTCTGACATCTTGTTGAGATCAACCCAGTTTACACCGGCGTCACTAAGCTCGGCTATGTCACTCCAGTTGATGCCGGCCTTCGTCATATACTCTATATCGAACCAGTTGATCCCCTCGTCGCTCAATCTCTGGATATCGTCCCAGTTGATACCGGCCTTCGTCATCACCTGCATGTCGGACCAGTTTATGCCTTTCGTGGTAAGGGTGAAGATATCCGCCCAGTTGATGCCGGTTCCGGCCATCTCCGCCAGGTCCGACCAGTTAATCCCTTCCTGGCTCAACCTGCCCATGTCCGTCCAGTTCACTTTCGAGAGATTGGCAGTCCAGACGGTATCCTTAAGATCCTGCACCTTTCCAAAAAGCGTGTTGGTATCCGCGGTGGTCTGGTAATTCCCGAGCGCCGTCAGCATCTTCCCGGCCCGCGTATAAAGGCTCTCGGTCTGCGATGCGCCCACCGCCGTTTTTATTGCTTCGACGTCTGTCCAGTTCATCGTGTCGGTTACCGCCTTGATATCCGTTACTCCCGAACTGATCGTCGAGGTGGCAGCCGAGATATCGGCAAGCGTTTTGGCTTCGAAGGTATAGGTGGTATTGCTGGTGTAGCTATGCCCGCTATGGACAAGCGTTATATCGGCCACGTAGACTATCGAGCTGTCCGGAGACCAGCCGCCCAAGCCCAACCTGAATACGCCGCGCCCGTCAGGACTTGAGGAGCTAAGCGTAGTCTGCGGCGTACCGGCCGCGTTGTAAATACACACTGTCACGCTTGTCGGAGTCGTAACGGCATACCCGCCTACTTCAAGCCAGCTGTTTATCAGGAAAGCGTTGCTCTCAAATGTGGGGGACGAATAAATATGATACCCCGTAGAAACGATATTGAATGCCGAGCTCGTAGCGCTTGTGAGACCATCCGTGGCGGCCTGAAAAGAATAGAGATCGCCCGGCATGTCGATGGATAGACTTGTGAATTCCGCCAGCCCGCTCGAGGCGGCACGAGTAACGGTCCCGCTTAGCGTCCCTCCGGCGGGGTTACTCAGGATCGAGATGGTAATGGAATCTGTCGCGGTAGTAACCCTGTTGTCGTAGGCGTCCACCACCTCCACCTGGCAGGAGAAGGCCGTGTTCGTGTATGTTGTAGCCGGAGAGACGTAAAAATTGAGCGCCGTCGCCGTACCGTACGCAAGCGGCGTGTCGGTCGTGTATGAGGCGGCAGAATAGCCGTCATAAGATCCGCCCTTATATATATCCGCGGAGCCTAATATAGTCAGGACCGTACTGCCGCTACCGTTACCGCCCACATAGTAAGCCGCGTAAGAGGACGGCACAAATGCCGCAACAACAACGAGAACGGTAAAAACAGAAACAATGAGTCTTTTGCAAAGGCTCTTCATGAATTCTCTTTGTTAATAAACGCTTTATCGAAAGAATCTATGTCACGGCGCGGTCCTGGCTAACCTAGCGCCTATATAACTGCTGCGCGTAGACGCGTTCGCGGCGTTGGTCCTCTCCGAAATTCGGGACAACGTATCGGCGGCGTACCAATCTCCGCCCCTTTGGCCGCTTCCGGTTGCCGCTGTGTTCTCGCCGGACGAATAGCCCGGCCAATCCGCTATGTCCGCGTTGCCGGCGGAGCTCAACGCCCCGTTGCCGTGCGTGCCCGAATACGCCCTGCCCGTAGCGTTCCCAACCGTAACCACCAGCTCTCTCACGTTTCCAGACATATCCAAGGCGCCATAATAACCTCCGCCTGTAGCCAAGCGCGTTGAAGTGCCAACAGCGGCAAATTGGCCGCAACGAAGCGGCCCGGGGACATTAGCATGGGCTGCGTAAACCATATTGGCGCTCGCGGTGGAATTGACTTCCGAATTCTGCCCGGGATTTGTAATGGCGCCTACCGACTGTGTGGGGGTTACGTCTCCCCACGCATATTCCAGGTTGGTTGGAATGATATCTTTCCCGCGCGCCGCCTTTTCGAACTCGAGTTCCGTCATCGAACGTAAGGCCGCCCAATCGGCGAACGCCGCGGCATCCTGCCAGGCGATATAGTTCATCGGTATCCATTCGCCGTCGCCCGATTCGTTAAAAGTGCCGTTATTGTTAAAATCACAGCCAAAGACAACGGGCGGCGTAGTACCATTACCGCTTGCCGGGGCGCGTATACCATTCCTGGCCGCGACGGTAGTGCCGTTCGACATGACATAATAGTTGGGAATAGAATCTCCCGAGATATCCGCGACCACCCGCGCGGCCTGTTGCGTCCTGGTCAGCGTATTCAGAAAATCCCTGTACATGCCTTGCGACAACTCGTGCTTCATCACATAAAACGCGCTATACCCTTTTGGAAATCCCGCCGGGATTATAAACGCGCTATTACTTACGTCCTCACCGGAATTGCCGGCCGATTCATAGTAATACGGCCCTACTGCTGTAGAGAGGACACTGATAGCGCCCTCATCCAGTATGGCCCACGGACTTTTGCCGGATGGGCTGGATCCTTGCCTGAACCCGTAGTCGCTTGGGCTAACGCCAGAGGGTTGATTCCCGTCACCCGCAATAAAGCTCCCTGTTTCGACGTAGACCATCTCTATGCCGGATATATTTATCCGGGTATCCACGCCCCAAGCGTTAGCATCGCTTACACCGTCTGTGCCGTAGTCCCAGACTATCTGTATGGAGGTAGTCGACAGGGTAACCGCAGCCCCTGTCGATGCCGCGTGCCGTATAAAACACCCCTTCTTATCCGCGGGCACCACGATATCTATAACGGTGCCCGACCCCACCGAAAAGCCGGACGGATTGGTCCCCGATGTTTTCAGCGTCGCATGAGACCAGGTAACTCCGACGTCTGACGAATATTTGATAAATATCCATGCCGCATCGTAATTAGTTGAATCTCTCCAGGAGTTATACCAGGATATGTCGAACTGGATCGTGACTGTATTTGCTGTGGTGTCCTGACCGATTATCTGGCCGTTAGTGATCGTTATACCGTTCGCATAGGCGCATGCCACTGAAGATAAGACAAAAAACCACACCAGTGAGATCTTTTTCAATGTTAAAGACATGTCATTCCTCATAGTTACCCTTTTATGACGCAGCCCTCGCGAGACGCCCTCCGCCCGTAGAGGTGCGCGTCGACTGCGCCGCGGCGCCGTTCGTACGATCCGATACCCGCAAAAGCGTATTCGCGCCGTTCCATTCGCCGCCGCGGCCTCCGGAGCCGGCAGCCCCGCTCACGCCATTCGCGGGTGTAGCGTCTATACCCGGCCAGTCGGAATTGGTGGCGTTCCCTTCGTAGCTTGCCGTAAGCGTTAAAGTCCCGTCGCCGTGAGTCCCCGTATACACACGGCCGGTGGCGCTACCTACAGTAACCACGCGTTCTTCACAATTGCCGGAAAACTCCATCGGCCCATAGTATGCCCCGCCGGATGTAGCGCGGATCGAAATCGATGTAGCGAATATGCCGCACCGGAGCGGCCCGGTACCGCCGTCTCCATCCGTAAACGTCTGGTTATTGTAACAGCAGTTGGCGCCCGACGTCGTTATCGTCTCTGCCCCGTTCTCGGTCCCCGAAATAGTCACCGCGGCGGTAACGCTCGTCGAACCCCATGCGTATTCGCCGCTCACCGCGGCGTTTGTGCCGCGGCAGATCTTTTCATATTCAAGTTCCGTCATCGGGCGAAGGCCCGCCCAGTCGGCGTAGGCCGCAACATCCATCCACGACAGGTAATTGCACGCCCTGTCGGAACGTGTCGTTGAATGGTTTGGATGGGAACCGGTAATGGTGTGGCGGTTATTGCCGTTCTGATTGGGAAACCTGTTCGCGGCCTGCAGGGATGTCAGCATATTCAAAAAATCCGTATACTGCCCTTGTGATATCTCGTGTTTCATCACATAGAAAGCGCTGTAGCCCTTCGGGAAGGCGGCCGGTATCGTAAACACCGAGCCGCTGGCATCCTCGCCGGAGTTGCCGCCGCTCACATAGTAATACCCGTCGCTGGCCCCGGCGGTTACCGAGATGGCATCCTCGCTCGTCACGGACCATGGGTCGTTGTCGGCGCTTCCCTGCTTAAACGCGGCTGTTCCCGTAGCGTTATCCCCGGCGGAGAACACGGCTGACGGTATATAGACCATCTCGATGCCGTACACTTTTATCTCGTCGATCGTATCGGCCGCGTCAAGGTCATTGCCCGTAGGCCCCCAGTCCCAGACGAGCTGGATGCTCGTAGTGCTTACGGAGCCGATGCCGGGGCCGGAGCGCTGGATAAAACAGCCGTAACACATGCTGTCGTCCGCGTTGACCGGCGCCACTATATCGATCGCGGTCCCGGAGCCCCGCGAATACCCCGACGGGTTCGTCTGCGTCGTTCCGGTCGTCTTTAAATTCACGTGATACCAGTTGGAATCGCCGACAATCTTGTATTTGGCGAAGACCCACACGGCGTCGTAGTTGACGGAATTACGCCAGGAGTTGCTCCAGGATATATCGAACTGTATCTTGATGGTCTTTGCGGAGGCTGAAGGACCGGTGAGAGAGGTATCTGAAACGCTGAGATTGTTGGCGAAACATTCCGTGGCGGTTAAAAAAAGACAGACTACGGCAGCCAGGACGCAACCGTAAAGCAAGCTCCCGCGTTTTATCTTTCCAGATCTTTTTCGGTAGACCATTCCGATGACTTTATTTTGATCCTGTTGACTTCTATCCTCTCCTTAACCAGATCGATGTTCTTCGCTTTCGGTTTTTTCTTAAGATATACCGTGTAGCTCAGAACGGCCTTCCTTGGGTCAATCAGGTAATAGTCGTAGAGCACGGCCTGGTTATAGGTGAGGTCCGCATCGCCCGGCAGACACCTGGCGGCACGGCCGTATTCGTAAGCGGCTTTTTTATACTCTCCTTTGCCAAGATAGAAGTTGCCGAGATTATAATGCAATTTGCCGTTCTCTCTCTTCAGGGCTTCCATTGCCGGTATGGCACTCCGCATCTTATTTTTGATTGCGCTATTTTCCGTCTCCGCCGCTTTCATTTTTTTAAAATAGTAGTTCTTCTCCCGCTCCTTTTCGAATAGCGCGATCTCTTTTCCCAGCCGCTCGTTCTCCTTTTTGAGCTTTTCCGTCTCTGCGAGCAGCTCGGCCCTTTCATTCCCAAGCGCTGCTTTCGTACCTTCCAGCTCTTTTTTCAGGTCGGCCAACCTGTCTGTAAGCTCCTTTACCCGCGCGGCGTACAATGACTCTTTCGCGATGCCTTTATTGACCGCTTTCTTCAGGTCCGCGTTTTCCGACATTAATTTTTCGTTCTCCGACAAGGTCTCTTTGAACGATTTTTCCATGGACGATTCCTGCGCCACGATCACCTGGGCCTTGGCGGGATCCGCCCGCCCGGCCGAAGCGGTGGCCTCCTGCCGGGCGGGCGCATCTACCCCTTCCTGGGCCATGGCGAATGGTGTAACGGCAACGATGGCGGATAGCAGGACAGGCGCCATGCATACCGACGCCGCCACACGGATCGTTTTGCGTTTACGCATATGATGACCTTTCTCTATTTAATATTTCTTATCCGGCTTAAGTTTCTGCTCCAGCGAGAATTTTTTGTCCGCCGCATTCTCGTCGCCTTCGACGATATGCGGCGTAAGTAGTATAACTATCTCCGTCTGGGTCTTGTCTTTCGCTATATTCGAAAATACGGTGCCGACTACCGGTATGTCCATCAGACCCGGATATCCCCTGCGGGTCTTTATCAACTCATCCTTCTTGAGTCCGCCTATGATTATCGTCTGGCTGTCTTTCACTATAACGTTCGTTTCGACCAGCGTTGTGTTGACCAGGGGTACCTTCGAACCTTGCGGCGTGACGAGCTCGCCCGATTTTGACGATATCTCCGGCTTTATCGCCATCGTGATGAAACCGTCATCGTTGATGGTGGGGGTGACTTTAAACTGCACTCCGACATCTATGTAATGGATCTCCTCATTGACCCTCTGGCTTTCGCCGGTACCGATAGTGGTCGTCGTGACATAGGCGAGCTTGTCGCCTATGTGTATCCTC
The DNA here is from genome assembly GCA_041648975.1 of Candidatus Omnitrophota bacterium. Taxonomy (NCBI): domain Bacteria; kingdom Pseudomonadati; phylum Candidatus Omnitrophota; species Candidatus Omnitrophota bacterium. The sequence goes on from JBAZNZ010000018.1 coordinate 6,649, forward strand.
GCCTCCTTATTGTTGGTTATAAGTATGCTCGGGTTCGCCAGCACCTTTGTATCGACCACATGCTTCAGCATTTTGATGTCAGCCGTCAGGGCCTCTCCGCCGGCCGGCGTAACCAAGATCCTGCCTGCGCCAGCTACAGAGGCTATCGGAAAGGTGCCCGAAAAAGTAAGGAGCGACTTCCCGCCTTTCTCCAGAACGCTTTCCCAGTTTATGCCCATGTCGAGCTTTGGATTAAACACGACTTTGAGTATCCTGACGTCTATGAGAACCGCTTTCGTTTTCTTATCCAACGACGCAATGATCAACCCGACCTCTTTAAGCCTGTCCGGGAGCGCCCGCACAACAAGCTGGTTCGACCGGGCATCGCCCTGGACTGAGCCGACCGCCTTATTGTCCAGTTTCTCTTTCAGTTTATTCGCGACATCTTCGGCATTCGCGTATCTAAGGTCAAATACTTTCGTCTCAAGCGGGTGGTCCAGCCGCAGGATCGCTTCTTCCATCTGTTTTATTTTTTCGGCCGTATCGATCAGAACGACGGAGCCGGTGTCCTCGTCTATAACGACCTTCCCTATTTCACTCTTGATGTTCTTAAGCGCCTCAAGAACATATGATGGTTTGGCGTAATTAAGATAGACGATCTTAAGGCATGTTTTGTCGCTGAACTTCTTTCCGTACATCGCCATATACTCCGCTTCCGCCATCACATAGATTATGCTGTCACCCATGATCTTGTACCCAATGGCATTGGCTGTCGAGATGATATCGAGAGAATCCTTAATATTGACATTTTTGAGATAGAGCGTAACCCTGCCGGCAATATTCTTGCTTATCGAGATATTGAAGTCGCCTTTGACGGCCAGGAACTTATAGACGTCTACGACATCCATGTCCCTCAAGTCTAGGTCTATCTTCCGGCCCAGTTTTTCTTTAAGCTCGATCGGCAACGCGTCTTCCGCCCGCGACACTCCTCCACGATGATCATGCGCGACACAAACGATAAAAAGCGCCGTTATCCATACCGCCATGATCGGCCGTTTTTTTAAATATGACAGCATAGCTACCTCAAGTCAATGGTATCATCAGCGGCACCGAGCGTAACGCGATCCCTGTAAATGTTCTTTACGGTTAAACCCGAGATCCTGTCGCCTTCCTGCAGGAAATATGTCACCTTGGCCGCTATATCTTCTATCATCACATATCTCTCTTTCATATTCTCCGCCCACGATATCCCTGCCAACCTGAGGCTCTTGGCCATATCGGCCACCTTCGACAGGGAAACGCTTACATCGGCTTTCTTTTCTTCGAGCGGATTGAATATATTCCTCCCCAGCAGTATATCGATGTAATACGAATAGTCCTTGAGCGCGAAAAGGGCAGCCTTGCCTGAAACCTGCTTTTCAGCCGCGGCGCTCGCGTCAAATCTTGGTATATGTTTTAGCTGGCGCATGCCACCCGCAAAGACAAGCGCATAGATCAGCGCCAACACGATTATCGTGACCAGCAGGGCCTTATTGACGCCCGCTGCGCCCATATTGGCCATGCGGAGCGCGACCCCTCTGGCGCTCTGCGCGAACTGCTCCAACTGGCTGTCCAACGCTGGCAGTTTTTTCAATCCCGCGGCCTCCGGTCTCGTCTTCGAGAGATCGGCCTTCCCTTCGATAGCCTTCAGGAGCTCTTTTTCTGCTGAACTATTGCCGGGTTCCATTGAACATCCGATTCTTTTTGCACGACCTCCGTCACCATGTCTTTGGTAACGGTCGTCGCGGTCCTGCTCATGGTAAGCATCCTTAGGCATTTATGGCACAGCCGTATGATCCCCCGAGGATAGCCCTTGGCGTAATAATATATCTCACGAACAGCGTCGTTGTCGAATAACGGCCTGGCGTCTTTGTAGCCGGCGTGCCGGAGTCTGAAACTTATCATCTCTTTGGTTTCCTCCAGGCCGAGCGGGTTGAGGACGAATTTGAAGTCGATCCTGTCGTAGAAGTTCGATATGACCAAGAGTTTCGAATAAAGCTCGAGCTGACCGAAGAGCACGATCTGGATAAGCTTGAATTCATTCGTTTCGTAATTCAGAAGGATGCGCAGCGATTCGAGTGTTTCATAAGACAATTTTTGGGCCTCGTCGATCAAAAGAACAACGGTCCTCCTGTCGGTAAGGTTCTTATGCAGCAGGAATTTTTCAAACGCATCACGCATGCCGGGAACCGTCTGGCTGGCGAGATCCTGCGGGAACGGTATCTGAAAATTCTGGATAAGCGAAGAGAGGAATTCCTTCTCGTTTTCGAAGGTGGGGTTCAGGATCGTATGGAAAACGAACTCCTCTCTTTCGCACAACTCTTTCACGAGCCGGCGGGAGAGGGTCGTCTTGCCTGTACCGATGTCGCCAAGCAGTGCGCTTAATCCTCTTTTTAATCGAAGCTCAATTAATATGTTAGTGAGGGCAAGATCGTATTCGCGCGAGAGATACAAAAAGTCAGGATCGGGATTTGTAGAGAACGGCTCCTTATCGAACCCCATTATCTTATAGTAGCTCATAATAGTATTATTATACGGATATTAAGCTGTTTGACTATAATTCCTATTATTATATTATAATGATATCACAAGCAATGTCAAGGCAGACAGTTAAATAGTGCGGCATCAGGTTTGCTTTGAATGGATTTAAGAAGGGCCCATATGCCAATTAAGGGCCCTTCTTAAATAAGACTTAGTTAACCAGTGAACAGACCGTTTACCAGGAGCTCTTCTTTTTTGTAGAACTCTTTGATCCATAATCCCCCTGCCATGATGAGGATGCGCCGCCGACATACCTTGTTGGGGATTTTTTGAAATCCTGGACCGCCTTAAATGAAGAAAACCAATACCGTTTTCCATCGTATATGCAGCTATGTTTCCTTTCGGCGATCTTGATACCCGCAACCGGACAGATAGTGTTCTTCGCATCCGCGATCACCATGCTTCTTGCATGGCTTGCTTTTACATCAAGTCCCATAACCGTTAAACTGGCTAAAAAAGTGACTGCAATAAAAATTGCGACCGATTTTTTCATACAGCATCACCCCCTTTTTTTAGCTTTCACAAATCCTATCACCGATCCTCTGTCCTGTCAATAATAAAATCAGGCGAACGCCGCATTAATGATATCGTGTTTTCCGACGACACCGACGAGTTTCTTCCCGTCATATACGGGTATCGTATGTATCCTTTTTTTATGCATGAGGCTTATCACTTTCCCGATCTCCGCATCCTTCTGGACCTTCAATACGGTCTTGCCGGCTATAGCGCCCACGGGAAGATTCGCGACTGTTTTGAGTTTTTCGGCTGCAAAAATCCGTCCCGAGAACGCCTTGTCCAAAAATCCAAGGAGATCCGTGGTCGTCAGCACGCCCTTGACTTTTTTCTTGTCGCCTTTTTTGACTACAAGTATGCCGTTTATCCGGAACCGGAGCAAAAGGTGCGCCGCCTGGCCCACCTTCGTATCTTCGGATACTACGACTATGTCTTCCGACATTATGTTACTTAAGGTCGCTCGTAACATGTTTCATCCGTTCTTTAAAAATCCTGATCTCCCCTGTCGGCTTCGGTATCTTCGTCAGCTGCTGCCTCGCTGCCGGCCGCCGCCTCTTCCTGGCGCTGTTCCCTGCCTATGTTGTCCGCTTCAATATCCTCCGTAGGGGGCTCACCCCCTCTATCCATCTCCGCATCCTCATCTCCCGCGGACTCTACGGCAGCCGTGCGCTCGGCAGCCATCTGTTCGGTATACGAATCGGATTCGTCATCGGCAAAACAGCTGCCGGAGAGGGGAAAGACGGCCGCCAGCAGAAACATCTCCCAGAAAATAATTGCGCGCCTCATTGTTCGACCGTCATACTTACCAGCTTTGACTGCGAATACTTATCGGAATTGGGATCATACATACCGGGGTAATATTTAACGGTCACATTGTCACCGACCTGCATGTCGTCAAGGTCTATCATGTCGTCCCCTTTAAATATCCTCGGGTGCGCGGGAAGATCGTTGAAAGTCAGTTGTTCGTAAACAATATTTATATCGTCGACCATGTATTTTATTGTCAGGTTCCGATCCAGCTCGTTGACAGCCTCGACCTCTCCGTCGATGACCTTCGTCTCTTCTTCAAAAGCACAAAGACCGCCGGCGCAAAGGACCGCGCCTGTCGCCACAACCGCTGCGATAAAAACCGTTCTCAGTCCGCGCATCGTGTGAACCTCCTTTATTTGTGGATATCTTATCACCGATACCGATAAAAATCCATAAATATCACTGATTCATTGTACGATTAGAAGCACTGTACTTCGGGCGTTCACAATATAGAAGCCGGGAGGATCTATGGCTACTTCTTTGCCGTCGGCCATGATATCGTCCTCACCCTCCAGACTGGTATCGATCTTGCGGTACCATCGCTTATCAGGCGCCGGAACAGGAAGCTTCACATGCTTGGATAGATAATCCGCGTTAAAGATCACAAAAAATTGCGCCCTTTTTTCTTTTTGCGCATATATATACAGCGCCAGCATCCTTTTCCCGGCGTCGCTCCAGTCGGAAAACTCAAAGTTCTCCCCCATCCATTCATAACGATAACGATCGGCGCCAGACAATGCGCCGCCGAAAGAAGAATGCCTCACCCGGAGCGCGCTGTTTTTTTTCACCGTCGCTATCAGTTCACGGCAAAACCTCAGGATGTCGGAGTTCTTTTGCGCAAAGGTCCAGTCGAACCAGCTGATCTCGTTGTCCTGGCAATAGGCGTTATTGTTGCCGGACTGACTACGCATAAATTCATCGCCGCCGAGCAGCATCGGAACGCCGGAAGAGAAAAAGAGGTAGCAGAGGTAATTTTTCGCGAGCCGTTTTCTCAAACGCACTATTTCGGCATTGCCGGTATCGCCTTCTATTCCGCAATTCCATGAATTATTTTCGTTCAACCCGTCCCTGCTATCCTCGCGGTTCGCCTCATTATGTTTACCGTTATAGGAGACCAGGTCATTTAAGGTAAACCCGTCATGGCTCGTGATAAAATTTATGCTGTTGTGCGCGTTTCTGCCGTCGGGGCCGTAGATATCCGGGGATCCGGAGAGACGGTACCTGAGGTCGCTTATCTGGCCCGGATCGCCCTTGCCGAATTTTCTCAGCGTATCCCTGAACTTGTCGTTCAATTCCGACCATTCGACGGGGAAATTGCCGACCTGGTATGTTTCGAGATCCCACGGTTCGGCTATCAATCGTATATTGTTCAGGGCCGGGTCCTGCCCTATGACATCGAAGAACGGGGATGTGGCGCTGAATTCCTCTTTACCTCGGCCCAAGACGGAGGCAAGATCGAACCGGAAACCGTCGACATGCATGACGCCGACCCAATAGCGCAGGGAATCGAGTATAAAACGTATGACATACGGATCGGAAGCGTTGAGACAATTGCCGCACCCCGAATAATTCTCATAGTAGCGCCCCGGCCACGTGTCGGCGCCTTTAAGGCGATAGTAGGTGGGATTATCGATGCCCCTGAAGCATACCGTGAGCCCCAACTCGCTGCCTTCACCGGTATGATTATAGACGACATCCATGATCACCTCTATGCCGGATTTATGCAGCTCTCTGACCAGCGTCTTGAATTCGTTCACCTGGGACCCCAACGACGCGCCGGTAGAATATCCGGATGCCGGCGCGAAGAAACCGATCGTATTATACCCCCAGTAATTCTTAAGCCCCTTTTCCAGGAGAAAATCTTCATGATAAAACTCCTGCAGCGGCAGAAACTCTACCGCCGTTATGCCGAGCTTTTTGAGATGCGGTATCTTTTCGATGAAACCAAGATAAGTGCCCGGGTTGCTGACCCGGGAGGAGTAATGGGCCGTGAAGCCTTTCAGGTGGGTCTCGTATATGATCAATCTCTCGGGAGGGATATCGGGGCGTTTGTCGCCCTGCCAGTCGAACGCATCATCGACAACGATAGATTTCGGGACTATATGCGCATTATCGCGCTTATCAAACGACAGGTCCAGATATTTCGAGCCGGCCTTATACGCGAGAAGGAGGTTCTCTTCATTGACAAACCTCCACGATAACGCTTTCGCATACGGATCTATCAGCAGCTTATGAACGTTGAATCTCATCCCGTTGGCGGGGTCGTAATCTCCATTGACCCTGAAACCGTACGCCTGGCCCGCCTTGAGAGCGTACACGAACGTGTGCCATATATACTGCGTCCTGTTCTCAAGTTTAATGACATCGGTGGTTTTTCCGTACGGCAGGTCGAACAGTACGAGATATACGTCCTTTGCGTGTTTGGAGTATAGCGCGAAATTTACGCCGTCATTATCGAGCGTGGCGCCGAGGGGGTAATGCTTCCCGGGTCCGGTCTTCTTTGTAGTGCGATGTATGATCCTTTGCTTAATCACCGAAACCTATGCCCATCAATTTCGTATACCGGACAAGAGGCATGTCGGGAGATACGGTCTTCAATTTCCCGATCGCTTTGTTGATCGGGATATCCGTCATCCGGTTACCCCTCAAAGCAACCATCCGTCCGAATTTCTTTTCCAAAACCATCGTTACCGCCTCGCTCCCGTATCGTGTGGCAAGGATCCGGTCGAATGGCGTCGGGATCCCGCCTCGCTGGACATGCCCGAGTATGGTAGCGCGTGTTTCCAGGTGCGTCGCCTTCTCCACCTGTTCGGCAAGACGGTTAGCTACCCCGCCCAGCCTGATCTTGTCGGGGGATGTTTCTACAATCCTCCGTACCGTCATCTCGCCACCTACGGGCCTTGCGCCTTCGGCAACCACTACGATGCTGAAACGTTTTCCGCTCATGGCCCGTTCGTCCAGTTTTTTACAGACTTTCCCGATATCATATGGTATCTCGGGGATCAATATCACATCACCGCCGCCGGCAACGCCCGAATAGAGAGCGATCCATCCCGCATAACGGCCCATGACCTCCACGACCATGACCCGGTGATGAGACTGCGCCGTCGAATGTAATTTATCGATCGCCTCCGTAGCCGTAACGATGGCCGAATCGAAGCCGAATGTCAGGTCGGTCCCGGACAGGTCGTTATCGATAGTCTTCGGCACCCCCACTATGTTAAGACCACTTTCGGCTAATTTCGACGCTATGGTCAATGTCCCGTCGCCGCCGACCGTGATCAACGCGTCGAGATTGTGCTTTTTATAATTTTTTATAGCCTGGCCGGACACATCCTTGCATATGATCTTTCCGCGCTCTTCGACAGAATATTTATATGGATTGGCTATATTTGAAGTACCGAGTATAGTACCGCCCACGCTCAGGATGCCGGATACGTTACGGCTTTTCAGCATAACCGCCTTGTCATGGATCAATCCGCCAAAGCCATCCAGGAAACCTACTACCTTCATCTTATAAGCGTCAACGGCTATCTTAACAACAGCCCGTATCACGACGTTCAGGCCCGGACAATCTCCGCCGGCCGTCAATATCCCGATTCTTTTTATCTTATTGTTTTTTTGTTTTGCCGTAAAGCCCCCCTTCGACAGGTACGTTCCAGATTTCTTTAGCATACTCCCATATGGTCCTGTCGCTTGAGAATTTTCCTGAACGGGCCACATTTACAACGGACCTTTTTGCCCACCCTGCGCTGTCTTTGTACGCTATGGAGATATCGTCCTGGACACCGCAATAATCGTCAAAATCGGCGCACACGAAAAAATTATCCTGATGCCGCAATGAGCCTATGATAGAGTCAAACAGCCCGAATTCCACCGGCGACAAGAAATTACTTCTTATAAGGTCGAATACCTCCTTAAGGGCCGGAGAGCGGTCAATGAATAACTGCGGGTCGTAGCCGCTAATCCTCATCGCCTCGATCTCGTTCGCTTTAAGTCCGAAGAGAAATATGTTTTCGCGCCCGACCTCCTCGGCGATCTCGATATTGGCGCCGTCGTATGTTCCTACGGTAAGGGCGCCGTTTAGCATGAACTTCATACAGCCGGTGCCCGAGGCCTCGGTGCCGGCTGTCGATATCTGCTCCGACAGGTCGCTTGCAGGAAATACCTTCTCGGCGAGGGAGACGCGGTAATTCTCGAGAAAGATCACTTTCAGCCTGTTGCGCATATCTTTGTCCCTGTTGACCACGTCGCATATATTGTTAATGAATTTGATCACCAGCTTCGCCATGAAATAGCCCGGAGCCGCCTTGCCGCCGAACATAAACGTTCTGGGAACAACCGCCTGCTTCGGGTCTTTCTTGATTCTGACATACTGCGCCAGGACGTACAGGGCCAGTAAGAGCTGGCGCTTGTATTCGTGTATCCGCTTTACCTGGACATCGAAGAGCGAGGCCGGATCAATCTCGACGCCGGTGGTCCTGCGGATATAATGGGCAAGGCACTTCTTGTTCAGCGCCTTTATATCCTGCCACTTCTTAAGAAAAGACGCGTCGGACTTGTACGCCTCGAGATCCTTCAGCCGGGACAGGTCGGATATCCATGCGTCGCCGATCGCCTCGGTTATCAGGGCGGACAGGTCCGGGTTCGCTTTCTGCAGCCACCGCCTTTGCGTAACGCCGTTGGTTTTATTGTTGAATTTCTTCGGGAAGAGCCGGTAGAAATCGGCGAAGAGGTTCGTCTGGATAAGCCGCGAGTGGAGCTCGGAGACCCCGTTCACCGAATGGCTTCCGATAACGGCGAGATTCCCCATGCGGATCCTCCTGCCGCCGTCTTCGTCGATGATCGACATGCTTCTCAGGCGGTCATTGTCACCGGGAAACTTTGCCGCCACTTCCCGCAAGAACCGCAGGTTTATCTCGTAGATGATCTGCAGGTGGCGCGGTAGCATCATTCCGAACATATCGACCGGCCACGACTCCAGCGCCTCCGGCATGATCGTATGGTTCGTGTAGGCCACCGTCTTCACGGTAATGCGCCACGCCTCATCCCACCCGAGCTTTTCCTTGTCGATGAGTATCCGCATCAGTTCGGGAATAGCGATCGCCGGATGCGTATCATTAAGTTGAATGGCGACCTTGTCCGGGAAAGCGGAAAGATCGGTGTTCTCCGACTTAAAACGGCGGACGATATCGGCGATCGAAGCCGCCGTAAAAAAGTATTCCTGCTTCAACCGCAGTTCTTTTCCTTCATTATTATTGTCGCTCGGGTAGAGTACTTTTGATATGTTCTCGGTCAGGACCTTATCGTATACGGCCTGCTCATAATCGCCTTCATTGAAATATCTCAGGTCAAACTCTTCCGTGCTGTGCGCCGACCACAAACGCAGCGTATTAACGATGTCGTTCCTGAAGCCGGGTATCGGGATGTCGTACGGCATCGCGAGAACATCGCCGGTATCGGCCCATTCCACCCTGAGATCGCCCTTTTCGTCATGGTACATACGCGTATTTCCGTAAAACTTCACTTTGGACGCATGTTCGGGCCGTGCGAATTCCCACGGATTATCATGGCTTAGCCATGTATCCGGAAATTCGACCTGCTGTCCGTTCACGATCTTCTGGTTGAAAATCCCGTATTCATACCGTATGCCGTAACCATGGGCCGGGATACCGAGCGTCGCCATCGAATCCAGGAAACACGCGGCGAGCCTCCCCAGACCGCCGTTACCAAGCCCCGCGTCGGCTTCGCATTCGCGCAGTTCCTCGATATCAAGCCCTACTTCCTCGACGGCATCCTTCGTCTGTTCCATAAGACCGAGGTTCAGCATATTGGTCCCGAGAAGACGCCCGATCAGGAATTCCAGCGACAGATAGTACACTCGCTTAAGATTTTTCTTATGATATCTCTGCTGGGTCGCTATCCAGCGCTCTACAAGCCTGTCCCGCACGGCCATAGACACGGCCAAAAAATCATCGTAGGCCGTGGCCGTATATTCGTCTTTCGCGAGGGCATACGCCAGGTTGGATTGGAACGACCACGCTATCCCATCCTTCGTAATGTCCTTACCTATCCTGGATATGTCCGGCTTCTTGTTATTATTCTTCGTAAAAAACCTCTTTCAACAATAAAAGGGCAAGGCGAAGTCAAAATATCCTTCACCTTGCCCTAGTAGGCCGTAACTGTGCGCTGAAGAAAAGTGGATTATTTGCAATACTCCGCCTCAATAGCCTTTTCCGCTTTTAACCAGTTATCCAGATCGCGTCCCGGCTTGCCGTCAACGGCATAAGTGCCGCATGCGATAACGACTGATAATGCTAGAGCCAAAAATAACGTCGCTCTCCTCATGTACACCTTATATAGTACGGACTGCACTCCTAATTAACTATATTGGAAAACGATGCCTTTGTCAACGTTTTTCGGCATTTGGTTTTTTTCCTGTAGGCGGTACGCTTGACAATTTTAGAATATGTGGTAGATTTATACTATAGCGTTATATTATGCTATATATAAAATAAAAGAGTGCTATATGAAAATAAATATTGCCGCCGTTACTGTGCTCGTTCTTTCATATTTTATAATAACTGCCGGCGATTCTTTTGCCGAAACCAAAGTTACTACCTTCAACGGCGAGGTGTCTGTTATAGTCATAAAAGACGGCAAAGAGACCGAAAATAAAGTCGTCCTGAAGGCCGGAGAAGCTGTCATGAGCAAGCGCGCCGCGGACAGGATCGCTCTTCAAAAAGCGGCGGTGAGTTGGAAGGATATAGGCCAATTTGAACAGGATATCGTCGCCAGGGAGCCGTTCTCCAGGTTGTACATAGATAACATATGGGCCGCGAGGATGAACGGCGTAATAAAGCTTGTGAGGGAAAAGACCGGCGAAAACCCGTCCCTGGATGCGGTTCTTGAAGCCCTGGGGTTGCCAAAACAGAGGCCTTCGGGCGCAGGCGTATACAGGATGTTGTCGGACCAGAAAGATAAGAACGCTCAAGTCCCTTATGTGGACAAGAACCTTAATGAATATATGGACGCCAAAGGGGCAATGCACAATAACCCTTATTTCAACCCCACGGTTGCCCAGGACCAGCCTGATATAATAGTCCCGGTAAGCGCCGGCTAGCTATTCTGTTATAACGATACCTTCCCCTGCCAGGGATTTCTTAAAATTTTTATACATGCTTTCGTCGCCGGACAGAGGCGCAAAGGAAATACTCTGCCGCAAACTCTTCGCGATTAAATAATACGCAAGTCCTTTCTTCAGGGCCGCTTTCCTTGCGGCTTCATCCTTATCGCTAAGCCCCAGCCTGAAGAGAAAATACGCGTATGCAATCTGCCGTAGCGCATTGCGCGGCTCTCTTAACGCGGCCTCCTTGAACGATTTGTCAGCGGCCCCGTAGTGTCCGGCCCAGGATTCAAGCTCCCCCCTAGAAACGAGATAGAGGCCATTGTAAGGATTTAACTTTATGGCCCTATCTATAGCCCCGAGCGCCGCTTCATACACAGGCTGCTTATTTACATAATCGCGCCCGGCGCTTTCCCTGAATATCGAATAATACTGCCTGAAATACAGGCCGTCGTTCAAGGGGTCGAGCCTCTGGGCTGTCTCATAACTCTTATTATCGGTCTTATCCTCGACGATCTTTTCCGCCATGTAGGGCCTTGCTACCGTAAAAGCCGCGTAAAAAAACAAGAGGACGGCTACAGACGCGCATAGGGCCTTCGACCCCCCGGATATCAGAGTTATTATGGTTCTAAGCGGGCGCTTATCTTCTTTGTCTCCGGGGCGGATCGTTGAAACCGCCAACGCCAGGATAACGATAAAAAGCGATGATATAGCGTTGGCGTGCATGCAAAAATCTACCGAGTTATGCAGTAACAGGTAAAAGGATGCCGTAAGGACGCTGACGCCGATATAATGATAATAAATATCCCGCGCGCGTTTCGTATTTAATGAAAGCATTATAAGGAAAATAACGAGCGGTAAGAGCGCGATAACGGCGCAGAGAGGTCCTATCTCTATCACGAACTGCAGCAGGTCGCTATGGAGATACCTGTAAAAATCCGTCCCGGGATTGGCCATATAGTAAGGAAAGACCAGCGAAAACGCGCCCAGGCCTATCCCTGTGAGCGGGTAGTCGCCCAGGATCCTGGACGCGCTGACATATAATTTTAATCTGTCAGCCGACAAGTCATACGAATATAATGTGCCGAGCTCCCTTACAGCCCGTCCGAGATCTATCCAGTTCAATAAAAGATAAGAGACGAATATCCCCAGGGACAGGATAAATACCAGGCATTTCCATTTTTTCTGCCGGGCCGACAATAAAATGAAAAATGAGAGGGAGACGATAAAGAAAGCCATCCCCGCCCGCGATTTGGACAGGAACAGGGACGAGACCATGACGGCAAAAGAGCAGGCCAGTAACAGCGTTTTCTTGTTAAAAACGTTTTCCAGCATGGCTGCCAGCATCTGTTTTAATGACAGGTCCCACGAAATTCGAGCGCCTTCATAGACGCTAACAAGGAGCCTGCCCAGGGCGATGAACGATATCATGGATACGTAACACGCGAAATAATTTCCATAGGCAAAGCTTCCGAAAATATCCCTCCCCGGGAATTCTTTCAACCAGTATATCTTATCCGCGCCGGTCACAAGTTGGAGTATGCCGAGGACGGAGACCGCGGATCCGGCCGTTATTATCTTGTATATGATACGGTCGGCGTCATCCCTGTTCCTTATATTGACGGCAACCGACGCGAATAACGCGAAATAGACCAGCAGCAGTTTGAGGGCAAGATACGTCTGATAAGGATATAGAGTGGTCTTGAAATATAGCTGGTAAAAGAGGCATGCGGCGAATGCCAGGAAGAAGATATTAAGGACGCTCTTCCGGTAATAAACGGCGCCTTCTTTGATGGATCTTAATACGGTGAGGAAAAAGAGGAGCGCTATGGACAGTTCTAGCAGCGTGCCGGACCAAACGTGGACGGAACCGAAGGCGAGCGGCGCGAAGAATATTATAAAGGTAAGGGTTAATGATATCGATCTATTGAGCAATCGGCCACGCTGCTTTTTGATTTTTTGGGGGCGCGTCGTCGCTCCCCGACGAGTAGTAATCCTTGTAATATTTGTGGTAATATTTGTACTTGTAGTAAGAGCTCTTCTCCATCTGCGAAAAGTTTATTATCATCCCGGCGACCCTCGACCCTATGGCGAGAAACTTGTCCCTTACCTTTTCCAGGACCTTTACGCTTACCGTTCCGTATTTAGTCACCAGCACGGTAGCGTTGACGATCTTTGACAGGACGACAGCGTCGGATATGTTAAAACAAGGCGGCGTATCGATGATTATCTTGTCGAACTTCAGGGATAGCTCATTGAGAAGCGTCTGCATCCTGTCGGAACTTAAAAGTTCCAACGGGTTTGGTGTTTTGGAGCCGCTTGGCATGAGGAACATATTGTCATAACGGGTCTTCCTTATCGCTTCCTCTATCGAAGCGCCTTCTACAAGGATGTTCACCAGGCCGGGCGTCTTATTCATATTAAGGAGGGTATGCGCGCGCGGCTTCCTTACGTCGGCGTCCAGGAGCAGGGTCTTGTAACCGCTCTTGGCAAGAAGGAAAGCCGTATAGCCTGCGGTGAGGGATTTGCCTTCCTTCGGGAGGGTGCTTGTAAAAAGCACCGTCTTCAGTTCGTCCTTCGGAGCCGAAAATATTATATTCGTCTTTATGCCCCTTATCGAATCGGATGCGCCCGGGTCTTTGTCTATTTCGTTAAAATCCTCGTTCAATTTGGATGCCGGAGGGGTATTCTTGAGCACGGGGAAATCTCCCAGATACGGCAGTTTCAGTTTTTCTTCAACGTCTTCCTGGCTCTTCACGGAATCGTCAAGATACTCGGTCAGGAATATCAGCCCCAGGCCCATAAAGACCGACAGTAAAAACCCTATTAAGATGTTCTTCGTCTTCTCCGGCCTCACCGGCTTTCCCGGGATCTCGGCGTAATCGATGACCCTTATATTGTTCGCCTGGAGCCTGCCGGCCAGGTCGGCTCGAAGGCTGGACATTATCCTGGCCGTCTCGGCCTTCATCTCATCGTTGATGAATTTAAGTTTGGTATTCAGGGCCGTTATCTTCGGGTGCTTATCCTTATAACGCTTGCTCAGATTAGCCAGCTCAGACTCTATCCCTATCCTATCGCTTCTTAATTTTTGCAGGGTCTGGTTTTGCACTATCGAAGGGAGGCTGTCCATGGATTCTTCTTTTGAAAGCTCTTTCAACTGCCCGTATATAGTATGGCTCTCTATCTCCCGGGCGTCTTTCGGGAAGGCCCTCAATATCTCCTTCGACATAAAGAGCATGCTCTCGATATTCTGTTCTATATAAAGGCCTACCAGGGTATTGGCTATCCTGGCGGCCATTTGCGGATCCTTGTAGTCCACGTTTATCTTGACGAGCCGCGCGTTCTTTATCGGTTCGATTATCACGATATCTCCGAGCGCGTTTTCGGGAAACCCCTCCTTGAAATCTTTAAGCGACCCGAGATCGAGCGCCTTGACTACCTTTTTCAATAATGCCTTGCTCTTCAATATTTCATATTGGGTAAAGTAATAATCCTGCCATCCTATCGCCGGCATTATGGCTTCTCTCGTATTGCCGGCGGAAAGCGACATCTGGGGTTTCTCTATAAGTACCAGCGATGTGGCGCGGTATATGGGGATCTGCTTGAATGTAAAGACGACGTCCAGGAACATAACGATCGCCATGACGGAGATAAGGATCCATCTCTTGACGTATATTATATACAGGTATTTTTTTAGATCGAATTCCTGTTCCTGCGTCATCACCCCAAATCCCGCGCTTCGCATATCAGAAGAGCCTTTCAGGAATATAAACCAGGTCGTCCGGTTTGAGAGTCACGTCTTTCTGCCTACCGTTTATTATATTATCTATCTTCGGATCCATCGATATCTTCTTGCCGTCAGCGCCTGCCCTGACTATCCTCGTACCCCCTATGGACGCGTAACCGGTAAAGCCTCCGGCCAGGGATATAGCCTCCAGAAGGGTGACGTCCTTGTCCTGGGGAAAGGGATACGACCCCGGCTTTTGTACGCACCCCAGCACCAGCACGTTCCTCTGGTGATACGTCTTCACGCTGACGTGGACGTATGGATTTACGATATAGTCCTGCGCGAGGAGTCTTGTGATCTCGTTCTCTACGTCCGACTTATTGAGCCTGGCCACCTTTACCGCGCCTAAAAGCGGGTAGGTGATCGTCCCGTCCTCTTTCACTTCAAATTCGCCGCTTAAGTCCTGCTCTTCATAGACCTGTATGCTCAGGGTATCCCCGGCCGAGATCTTATAGGATCCGCCCGGGCCGCTTTGAGATGAGACAGGTTTCTCGTCCGGATATGCTATTTGATTTAATGATAATGCCACAAGGAGGAAAAAAACAACCTCGAGGATCTTTTTCATATTAAAAGCTCAACTTAGCGCCGCCCGATACCCTGCTGTTTCCGTATTCGATGTCCCTGAAATTCGAGACCTTGAATTTATATTGATATTCTACATAAGCGGCAAGCCAACTCTTTATGTCGTAGGTCGCCCTCACGTTAAACCCAAGCAGGTTGTCGGTCCTCTTCTTGATCTCTCCGGTTGACGTAACGGTCTCCTGCGGGTAGTCGCTTCTGACATAAAACACGCTTCCGCGGGCGACAAGATTATTGGAGATATCGTGATTTACCGAAAGGTAGGCATTGGCGCTTTTGAAATATCCGACGTCTTCGTATACCGATTCATTTATGTCATACGACGCCAGGATCTGCACTGTGGTCTTTTGCGAAAGGAGGTAATCGTAGACCGCTTCGGCTACGGCGCCCTGAGTGTTCTTCCTGGCGGTCGATTCATAATAACGGTACTGGTAGCCGGCCTTAAGGTATACGGTCGACTTCGCCGTCAGCTTTCCCTGGACGCCTGCGCGAGCCTGTTGGAATATCGAGCTGTAATTCAGGCCCTCGTAATAATCGATGATTCCCAGATTATACTCTCCGGTAAACGACAACTTGGGCGAATTATGCCAGTACAGTATCGGGGAGAACCTGTGCTCGAAATAACTGTAGTCCCGGTATGACTCATTGATATAATGCTGCAGTACCTGGTCATAACTTAACTCGAGCGAGGTCTTCTCGCTCGCGTCCCATCGCATAGTCGCGTCAAAACCGTTAGCTATCCTTTTTACAAAATCATTCGTCTCGCTCGTCGCCGGATCCGAGGTCGGGCGGAAGGTATCGCTAAACCTGAATTTTATGCGGCCGTTCCTGGCGAGCTCCATGCGCGCTTCTACGGCCTGGTTGATACGGTTCTCTTTATTCTTTTTTCCATATAGAAAAATGTCCGCGTTATAGGAGGTATAGAAGAGGCTGTCGGAATTGCCGTAATAAAAAGTCGCTGAGGGGCTCAGCGTCGTTATAAAATCGTCGATCGTCGCGTCTTTGGTGAGGTAGATGTTGTCGTCGTATCTCTCTTCCGCGTTAAAGCTACACCTGAACCTCTTTTCCTGCAGAAGACCGAAAGCCTCGCCGTCTTTGGGCGCTTCCAGATAGCGCACGCTTTCGTCAAGCGCGGACTTGTCGGAGGCCGCATATGCGGATCCCGGCGATAACATAATCGATCCGGCAGCCGCCAGGATTAAAAAGATAAAAAGACTGTTTCGTGATGTTTGCCGTGATTTTGTCATATGATTAGCGATGTCTCGTTAAGAGTATATCATAATGTGCGTTTAAATCAAATACAAATACCGCCTGTTTTTTACTTAAGCCGCGCCTTCAGAACATGGTAAATAAATACGGGCGTCGAGACCAGGTTCCTTTTCCACATCCTTCGGGGTTCTCTGAAGAACCTGAAGAGCCACTCAAGCCCGATCCACTGCAAAAATACGGGGCCCCTATTCTTCGTGCCGGCATAGTAATCGAAGGCCGCGCCTATAGACGCTATTACTTTAGCGTTCAGCCTATCCCTGTTCTCATATACCCACTTCTCCTGTTTAGGAGCGGTCATGGCGACCCATAGAACATCGGGATTGGCGCTATTGATAAGCTTTATAGATTTTTCATTCTCCTCTTGGCTGAAATCTCCGAATGGAGGAGCGTAAGACCCCGCTATTTCGATGTTGGGGAATTCCCTGCCTACCTTGTCCGAGAGCTTTTTCAGGACATCGTCGGTGCATCCGTAAAAAAAATATCTGTTTTTACCGTTCTTATTTAGAAAATCGCTGAGCCCGGCAAGGAGATCCGATCCCGTGAACCTCCTTTTTATCATCCCCCCCAGGAATCTTGAGGCCATAACGATGCCGAGCCCGTCAGGAATGACTATTTCGGAGTCGAGCATGGCTTTCCTGAACAGGCCGTCCCGCAGAGTCACTACAGCCGCGTTAGGGTTTATGGTAGACACGACTTTTTTATCTTTTCGCCTTATGGCTGTAGTCAATTCCATGTAAACGTCTTCCGGCGCCCGGGTATCGACTAAAATATCCAGTATCTTTTCCTTATCCATCCTTACCCCTGTTTATTACTTTACTATATATGTCTACAAGGATCTTATAATTTACATCCGGAGAAAATCTCTCTTCGTATTCTCTGCGTGCGGAGCGCCCCATCTCCATGCATGCCTTATCATCTGTGATGATCTTTTCAAGCTTTGAGGCAAGATCATGCGGGTCATTCATATCAAATAACAGGCCGGTCTTGCCGTCGCTCACCATTTCGCCGATGTTGTCGATGCGCGATCCCACTACGGGCTTCCCCATGCTGAACGCTTCGATTATCACCGTCGGGTGCATCTCGAACCACCTTGACGGCACTATGACGCATTTCGCTTTCTGCATTATCCTAAGCATCTCATCGTGGTTCACATTATTCAATAACTCCACCGCTGAAAGGCCGTTATTCTTTATCGCCTTTTCAATAGAATCTTTTGCCTGGCCGTTGCCGGCGATCTTGACGGGCGCGTCTATCCCTCTTTCGACCTTAAGGATACGCAAAGCCTCCATTAAAGTATCCGTCCCTTTACGTTTATTGAGTCTTCCGGCAAACAACAGGTAGGGATCACTGTCTTCGTCCGATGCGGGAATTCCATGTACAAAATTGCTTTTTACCGATATCTTATCCGGAGATATGCCGCAATTTATCAATCTCTCTCTGGCATTGTTCCCAAGCGCTATGTACGCGTCTATGCCTTTATCGGTGATCTTTCGCAACCTGTGGAATACGGCCGAAAAGACCGCCGGCAAGGTGCGTATCCAGGGAGATTCGCAGCATCCGCATAGCGCGCCCCTCCAGGGAAGCTTGCCAAGGCACAGCGTGCATACCTTTTCTTTTCTTACAAAGATGCCGTTAGCGCAAAAAAATCTGAAGTTATGTACGGTCTGGACGACCGGGACACCCGCGTCTTTGCAAGCGTAATACGCCGACGGAGATACCAGGTACCATATATTATGAAAATGGGCCACATCCGGCTTTTCCCGCTCTATTAAAAGCCTCAGCTCTCTATAAGTCCTGCGCGACCATATAACACTTGCGGCTGTATGGAGCCTTTTCTTGTAGCCGCCTATCTCATCGTTGTGCCGGCAATAGGTAACCACCTTCACGCCCTTTTTATTCAGCAGGGCCAGCTCATTCTGGAATACTATATTCTCTCCTGAAGGGGCGGAGGTCTTGTAAAAATTATGGACAAGCAGTATCTTCATTTAAATACCCTGAATATATATCTGGTCGGAGGCAATATACATTTCAACAATTTCGACGTAACGCGTTTTTCTTCCGGGTCATTGGATAGTTCGTGGTATAGAGGAAGATATTTGTCGACGCGGAATCCCGTCTCTTCCAGCATATCGATCATCTCTCTCCTGGAATAGGCTACGCTATGCGGCAAGTGCCAGAAACCCCTGTGATACAGGTATGCAAAGTCCAGGATCGCCGATCCTCCCGGCCTCAATACATCATAGATAGCCGCCAAAAGCTTTTTTTCGTGATCCCGGCCGGAGATCAGCGTATCGTTACATAAAACAACGTCGAAGATATCCTTTTTGAAAGGTGGCTTAAGATAATCGCATCTCGCAATAAATATGTTTGTCCTTTTTTTCTCTATGGATTTCTTAGTGAGATAGCAAACTGAGTCGACCGAGATATCGCACAAAACTGCCGTCTTCGACTTGACGGCGATCTCCCAGGAAAACCTGCCGCTCCCCGCGCTTATATCGCAAAAACTGCCGATATGCTCCGGGATAAGTTTGTTCAACATGTATATATGTTTTTTCAGCTTCTTCCTGTAGTTTTCCGGGACCGACAGGCCCCACGGAGAAGGATCTTCTACCCGCCTGAAGGGCTCATCGAACAGGCGATTATAACAATCGATGCTTCTATTCTCAACGACGCCGCCGCGGCGCCGCGCGAATTTTTTGGCGGGCATTAGATCAACGCAGATGCCGTCCAATATCTCAAATGTTCTTTTACATCCCGGACAGCGCACATTATCGTCCCTTGACACGCCTCGGCCGCAATCGGGGCAGGCCAAAAGATCGATGAACTCCGTTAAACTAACCTTGGATCGTCCGGTCATTTATGGATTCCCATAATTCGGAATTGGTGCAATAAACAATATTATCCGTCGATTTGACAAATTTCAGAAAATCTTCCAGCTTGCTCCATAGACCGAATTTTTCTATTTCCCATGAGTGGCCCCAAAGATGGAAAGATCCGCCGTTATTTTTTAAATCTCTCAGCAGGCCGGAGGCGCATCTTGTAAAATCGGTCATACCTCCGGCATTCTTCGTGATATTAGCGAGGCTTTCGCCGTCCATCCTTTCAACGCTGGTCAAAAGGCATGTGCGCAAAGGCCGGTCGTAAACCTGAAGGGTCGTATACAGCAGCCCTTTATCCAGGTCTGCGATCTCCTTGGTCCGCATGTATCCGGTTGTCCTGGCAAAATCAAAACCGCTCTCCAGGACCGCCTTCAATAAAGCTTCATTAAACTTACCTCTTGGAAAACAGAAAGAACCCACTCGCTTTCCCAGGAGATCCTCAAGCAATCTTTTGCCTTTTTCTATATCCTGCCTGGCTTTATCTAAAGGAATGCGCGTAAGCACATTGTGAGAATACGTGTGAGCCCCTATTTCGAACGTATTATCAAGATGCCTTATCTCTTCGGGAGAAAGGATGTCTTTCGACTCTTTGTTCGCTATTGAGATGTAGAACGTCGCCTTGACTCCGTACCGCGCCAGCAGATCAGCCAATTTCAGGTCAAAGCGGCTGCCGTCATCCCAGGAGCTTGTAAACAGTATTCTGTTTTTGCCGGAAAAGCTTGATAGCTCCAATGCCTACCCCCATAATAAAATAAAGATTTGCCGCCAGGAACGGGCATTCCAAAAGCGGCCCGAAAAACGCTATGATCATAAAAGCCCAATAATAGACGAGGCAAAATGTTATTATGTTCCTTTTGTGGTCTTCCATGCCGGGTTCGACCTGTTTTAAGAAGCGCCTGGCCCTTATTACAAAAACTGAATGCAGGTAAAGAAGCGCTCCGCATCCCGCCAATCCGGTCAGGACGATCAAAGTCACATAGCTATTGTGCACATAGCGCACGCGGTAACTGAACCCTATGACCGCGCCCAAATTATAACCGAACCCTTCCCCGAACAGCCATATTTTCGGATTGTTCTTAAAGATTGCCAGGGCTTCTCTGGTCCATTTCAAACGATCCAATCTTGTTCCTTGAGATATCTCGGAAAAGTCCTGCATATCCTTGTCCTGCGTTATCATGTAATTACCGGGGAAGATATTGACTATCCTTTGAACGATATTTTCAAGCGACATCTTCAGGTGCACTTGAGTAAGCGTATTGATGTGCGTGACTATCCCCAAAAAAGCTACGACGCATAAAATTATCATAAGATATTTAACGGCCCTGACCTGGTATTTGAACATTTTACGTATCATGCCCGTCCCTAAGGTCAGCACGATAAAGGCCAGGTAGCCGGCGCGCGACGAAATAGTTATGAGACAGCTGATCCCCAGGACTATCAACAGGATATTTTTAAGGCCGCGTTTTCCAAGAAGGAGGAAATAGAATATCCCGCCTATGACGAAGACATAGTTCATGGTATAGTGGCCCACAAGAAAAGCTCCGTCTTCGGGATCGACGACCGGCGACACATTCCGCACGATCTCTCCGAAAACATAGGTAAGGCCGTATATGAAAACCACTATGAATACAAAATTCAATAATTTAATATATTTGCCGAGCAGCTTTGCGTCCGTACCGATGTGGTAGCCGAAGAACGCGAATACAGGATACCAGAGGATGACACAATCTCTCAAGCTTGATTGGCCATAACCGATGATGCCCCTTAAGAAATATGCGGCGAATAGGAGCATTATTAATATCATCGCTTTGCCGGGGCTGTCCTTTACAAAATTTATTGATTCCGGATATCTCCATTTCGAAAATAGAAAATAGGGCGCGATAAATATAAATACTATTTCTCCTATGAAAAGATTCCCTATGCCTATGTAGGCAAAACCTCTCCCAAGGATAGCGTACCAGCTAAGTAAAAAAAAGAGGGCTTGGACAGGCAAGGGCAGGCCTCTTGTGTAATATAATATGACAAGCGCTATGCCTATCAGGATACATATAAGTATGATCATCTTTTCACGCCGATCTTGATGGAGCCGGCCAGATCAAAACGGCCGAGGATCGTCTGCGACACGCGCAGCGCCGGCCCCTGGTTCGTATCGGCTACGGCATTGCGCAGCCTGATCGTTCTGCCAAGGCCGGCATTCTTACAAAGCGCGTCCAGGCACTTATACGTGAACCAGTATAAGTGCTCCATCTTTAAAAGTTCGCGCCGGTGAAAGCCGTTCACGATAATGTTCAGCCCTTTGCTGTTTATGGTCGTTATATAAATACATCCTCCCGGGGAAAGCAGGCCGGCAAGCTTACCTATGTCGTTCCACGGTTCCCGCAGGTGCTCCAGCACTTGTATCAATACAATAAGATCGAATCTCTTGCCCGAGGCCGACAACTCATGCGCGTCTTTATATACCGGGAAGAGGCCTGTTTTTATTAAATGTTCTCTCGCGTGCGCATTAGACTCGACGCCCGCAACATCCATGCCCCGCGCTTTGGCGATCTTTCCGAGAGCGCCTGCGCCGCATCCATAGTCAAGTATGCGCTTGCCTTTCAGCGGCAACAAAAATCTATCGATAAGGTCCAGATGCTGTCTAAGGACGTTCTCCGGAGAGGCCCCGCCCGGCCTGTTATTCGTCATTTTTTCTTTTGTATAGTGGCTGTTATACAGCTCTTCAAGCTCTCCGTCGGAAGGCTGCGGGAACCTGTATAAAAGCTCGCACGCCGCGCATGAGCGGATGCTTGTGCCGGCGGATTTATGCTCCAGCCGCGTTCTTTCCGACCCGCATAAGGGGCATTTATCCATAGACAGCATTTATGGCCTTTTCTTTCTCTTCCCAGGAATACCGGGCCGCTTTTTCCCTGGCGGAGCGCCCCATAGACCCGGCCAGGTCCGGACAGGACGCCAGCCGTTCGAGCGCCGCCGAAAGGCCTTCTATGATATCCCGGCGCGCGAGCGCCTTGACCTTTATGCCGCATCTCTCATCGACGAATTCACCGGGCCCGCCCCAGTCGAGACAAACGACGGGATCGCCGTGAGCCATCGCCTCCAGAACCACCATCCCGGCGCCTTCGAAGCTGGGATACAGAAAGATATCGATCTCGTCCATCAGTTTAAAAAGCTCCTGCTGAGGTAATAAACCCAACAGCTTTATCTTATCCTGAAGACGGTTCTGCCTTATAATATCCGCGATACGTCCCCTGCATGGGCCTTCGCCCGCTATCAGGAATTCCGAATTTTCATTGACCGCCGCAAATCTTTTATACGCCTCAACGGCGAATAGCGCGCCTTTCCAGTGCACCAGGCCTCCGGCAAACAATATTTTGGTCTTCGGTCCGCGGCTATGCGGTTCAAAGCCGGGGATAGTTACGGCTATTGCCGGGACCGTTATCACCTTGCCGCTATATCCGGAAAATTTATGCGCGACATATTTATTGATGGCTATTATCTTCTTCGCCTTCCGCCGGGTAAAGACAACAAGAGGGTTGTAGTACGCCGTCTTGTATAATATTTTTCTCGCCAATTCGTAAATAAGCGCCGCCGGATCGCCGTAGAACGGCCTCAGGGGCACGTTATGCGATCCTACGGGCCCCCAGATGAACGGGACCGGTAAAAATGCCAGGCAGCTCGGCATCCAATCGCTTACAAATGTCAGGTGGTGCGCAAGATCGAATTTTAATTCTTTATGCAGCCTCTTCGCGATAAAAAAAACGGCCGCTTGCCAAAGCAGGTAATATAAATGAATGCCCCTTCTTCCCTTCTTCCAGAACCTGGACCATTTCGGATAGTCGAAGAAGATAAAATGGATATTGCCCGCCGGATGCCCCGACAGTTCTTTTTCTATAGCAGCCCTGTTCGATCCCCGCGTGATCACCCATGTCTCGTTATGCCGGGATATGCTCTTCACCCACTCCCAGCCGACAGCGTTTTCCGACCCCAGGCCCGGTTCGCAGGCATAGGCCAGGACAAGGACGCGCTTCGCCGGATCATCTTTCTTGCGGCTACCGGTTATAGTCATCTAAAACTTTCCCGAATACGCTCAATATCTTCTTTGTTTGCATGTCCAGCCGCCCCGCTATTGAATACATTTCCAGATATCTTAAACTCATATTAACCGAGTAAAGTATAAAGGAAGCCTTCAATTTCTCCGGGTCCTCCGCCGCCTCAGGACATACTTCACTATAAACTTCCTTCCTGACGCTTTCCTCAAACACCATATCCGTCAAGGCGCTCTGGGCGCATCTATTCAGCAGTATATTCGTATGGCTTATAAAATGAAAGGCGTCCCAGAAAGGCAGGCCTTCCTGGCAATATTCCCAGTCGGTCAGAAAGATATTCTTCCGGGGCCCCGCAAATAATATGTTCCAGGGCGCGAAGTCGCCATGCGAAAGACAGCCCGGCATCTGGATGAGGCGGTGTTGCGAAAGCCTCTCCATACACTTAACAAAACGTTCCCTCCACTCTTCGGGAAAGCTGCGTATGCCTGTTAATATTTTTGCGTGTAATCTAATATATGCGGCGCTTTCTTCCAAAAGGCCTTTTTTTTGAGTGCGCCCGAATAGTTCCGATAAAAACACTGTGTGTTTTTTGGTCAAGCGTAACCGGCTTATCGAACATGGCTTCGCGGAGGGCGTTTCAACGACGCAGGTAGCGCCGTTCTCAATAAAAAAAGAGGTTATTTCCGGGATGTCGCATGAAACCAGGCCTAGCGCCCTTACCTTTTGCAATGATTCATATTCATTATTTATTAGCGCGGCGGAATGATCCGAAAAACCCATTTTAGAATAGGCTATGACGCACCCATCTGGGTTTACGATTATTCCGGTCGCCTTATCCATGAGCGGATTGACCGACAATGATATGTCTATCTTTACGCCCAACGACCTTTCAAGAGTTTTTTTCAGTCCTGTCCCTTCGCTGTCATCCTTGAACAATATATTTCCTGCCAGCACCGTGCCGGCCAGCCTCATCCTTATCAATGCCATTACCGCAAATTTGAGAAATTTATTCTTCAAACTATACGGATGGTAAAAATCGAATACCCCGGCACGGCTATAGGGCGCGCCCAGAGGCAGCAGCCAGCGGATTTCTTCTTTTGAAGGAAGGGCAAGATAAGGGTCTCCGTCTCCGGCGTCCATAAGGCGCCCGTTTATTTTCCCTATTATGCTCATCGCGTCAGCGCTCATATCGAGATCCCCGCTCCTTCGCGGTCATCGCGGTCCTTCTTTCCAGGACGCACCCGACCACGGCGCTCAGGACGTCCTCCATCGGCCCATCGGCATTGACAGATTGTAAATTCTTTATTCCGGGCGCTATCTTTTTGAACCGCTCGGCCTGGACCTCTACCTCTTCAAGGCTTAGCTCTTTTTTGCGCTCATGAACGGCCTTCGCCGAGGCGTCCAGATATATAGCCAGGTCTGGAGCCGGCACCAGCCCCACAAAGGCCCTGATAAACCATTTGGGAAGATCGAAGCCGTACCGCCTGGGATCGTATAAAAAATCATAGGCGTATCTTTCGAATATCACTATCGCGTTCTTTCTTTCGGCATCGTGCACCCTTATATAATACCCGGCTGTTATGTCGATAAGATAATAGAAAAACCGCGTAAGGGAGAGAAGCGGCGTGGTTCTTTTTTCCCACGGACGATCGAAGGGCTCTGTTCTCTTCCCTCTAAGCGCCCCTAAAGACGGCAGCCATCCCGGCCTGTAATGCAGTATTGTGCTTGCATCCGATAAGAATGCGTTCTTCAATATATTGAAAGCGCCCTGCGCTACCGAACTTTTGCCGGCGCCGTCAGGGCCAAGGATGCATATCACTATTCCGGGCGGGAATATCCTGTATCTGGTCACTTCACGGCATATGGCCAGGAATATTCCGGCTGTCCTTACCGGATGCCTAAACCATGACCTGCGGCAGACGCTATGCCTGGCCCTTCGCGATAAGCCCAGAAGCTCGGGCCACATGCCGCCAATGGCCGATTCAGTAATGTCCAGCGCAAGCTTTCCACCCGTTGCGTCCGAAAGAACATCGATAAACTCTTTTTTATTTTCAGCCGCCGTCTTCCTGATAAAGTCCTTGTATCTTTCTTTTATCTTTGCCTTATACAATAATTCGCCCAGTAGCAGCATCACCGCTTCGTGGACAGGGCGCGGCGCATAAATAGACTTGAAAGGGATCCGCTTAGCCAGCACGTCGCTCGTCTTGAAAAAGATCGCCCCCCTGTATCCCGCGTAGAAAAGTATATCGACCTGGATAAAAAAATAGTCGTTTACGGAGGAAAATCTATAAAATCTGTACATGATCACATGGTTCCTATTTATTATCTGCAGGACCTTTAGATCGAGAGCTCCGGCGATATCGATAAGCATCCGCTCTGTTTTCGCGCTGTCTTTTACATTGACCAGGATATCCACATCCGAGCCCGGCCTCACATAAGGCAGCTGGGCATAATTCCTGGCCACACAGTAGGGGATACCCCGCTCGTCCAGGCCTTTGAAGACCATGCCTAAAAATTCCGCGCTGTCTATCGCCATCGTTTTGATGTCACCTGTTTTATAACAAACCCCGGCTGCATAATAAGCGCCGCCATAATAGCCGGGAGCATCCTGTGGTAAGAGCGTTTTGAAAAATTTAAAACCGAATATTTATACAGGGCTTTCGCATAGTCTTTTCGCTCCGCGTTCAACTTCTTAAGTAACGGCATGCGCGCGCGCGACGCCAGGAACTCTTCCCATGACTGTTCACCCCCTCCGCCGCGCCGCCTGGCCAGGCAATCTTTGAGCCATGCGACCTTCAGCCTCGCGGACTTGGCCTTCTTAAAAGAGAACGAGGATCCCGACGAATGTATCCTGTATTTTAAAAGATATTCGCCCTGCACGATTATACGGTGCCCTTTTTCCAGGACCCTGTTCCACAGGTCTATGTCTTCCGCTGGCCTGAATTGTGGCCGGTACCCGCCCGTTCCTTTTATAACGTCTCTTCTCATGATGACGCTTGGATGCGGCAATCCGACCAGTTCATTGTTTTCTACGGTCTTATCGACGGATATCCTGTCCGTCCATTTAGAAGTATTTTTTCCTATGACCCTGCCATTTTCGTCAATATAATATACGAGCGTCGCCGCCACCGATATGTCCGGGTTGACTTTAATAAAATCCAGTTGTCTCTCCAGGCGATCCGGCAGGGATATGTCATCGGCGTCCATCCGCATCACCCAGACGCCGCGGCATT
Source organism: Candidatus Omnitrophota bacterium (assembly GCA_041648975.1). Classification (NCBI taxonomy): domain Bacteria; kingdom Pseudomonadati; phylum Candidatus Omnitrophota; species Candidatus Omnitrophota bacterium. The sequence continues at coordinate 33,447 of JBAZNZ010000018.1, forward strand.
GCTCAAGCCCCATATTCAATCCTTCTCCCTGTTCTTTATAAACGTCATTCCGTATCAACCTGATACGGGGATCCTTCCGTCTCATATCTTCGAGGTATTCTTTCGTCCCGTCACCGCTCGCGTTATCGACTATCACAAACTCCCATTCACGGTAGGTCTGGGCGAGAATACTTTCCACCGCTTCCTTAATATAAGGCATGCCGTTGCGGACCGACATCAGGACGGATACGGCGGGGGAATTTGTCATGATAAGCCTTTTAATGTATCGTCAAGATATGCACGCAACCCTTCATCGAGGCTGCGAGGGGTCCAGTTCAATACCGCTTGCGCCTTTGCGATGGAGCCATAAGAGACGCGCGGCTCGTTGGAACGCATATTTATTGCGCCGAACCGAAGGAGGGAGGGCTCGGCCTTTATCTGCTTTGCCAAATATAGTAAAAGCTTTTTCAGGGTAACTGCCTGGCCGCTGCAGATATTGAATATATCAAATAGGCTCTTTCTTGCGAGATCCCGCATCAGCGCCGAATAACCCTTTACGACATCTTCTATATAAGTAAAGTCCCGCTTTTGACCACACGCCGACAGGTCTATCGGCCTTCCTCTTTTGAGCGATGCGACTACGCTCGGTATCACCTTATTGGCGCTGTCCATGGCGCCATAAGGAATGAATAGCCTCGCTACGCGCGTAGGTATGCCGAATTTTAGCGACAGCTGCCTGGCGCAAAGAGTTTCGGTTAACTTGGACAATCCATAAGGTGTGTCCGGAAAACACGGATCGCCTTCGCGGCAGGGCGATGTTGAGGCGCTGTACTCGGCCGATGAGCCGGTAATGATAACGCCTCTGCACTCATTGGCGGAAATATTTGCGTACAATGCGTCGAGCGGCAGGACATTTACGCGCTCCCCTTCCGCAATATTATAATCCGCTTTGCCGTAGTCTGTCGCATATCCCGCGTGGTGTATCCATATCTCCGGCCTCTGGGCAGCCACGATCCTTTTCGCGCCTTCCGGATCCGTTATATCCAATCTCTTCAAGACCGTTCCTGCGGCCTGCGCCGCGGCCAGCCGGCTGCGATGCAGCGGATCGTACTCCTTTATATTTTTACTGATAGTCCCTGTAACCTGATGGCCGCGTCCGGAAAAAAACGCGGCGAGATGGGATCCGACAAAACTGCTGACCCCGGTGATGACTATTCTCATCCTGCCTCTATTATTGAGTTTCAACCGGCCGGCTCCCGCGCCCTGCCCCACTTATACGGTATCGACGGGTCATGTGGGTCTCTTCTCTCTATCTCCGACTCGTCGTGGGAGATCGATGCGCAATTTGCGACTATCGAGTCCGCGGGGCCAAGGCCCTGAAAACCGTTCCAGAGCATCGGCGGAACGGTGACCAGGCAATAATTGTCCGGCCCCATAAGTATCTCCTGGACCTCGCCCTTTGTAGGGCTCTCTTCCCTGCCGTCATAGATAACAAGTCTTATCTTTCCGCTCGGCACAGCGTAGTTCAACGTCATGCGCTTATGTATGTGCCATGCCTTCACTGCGCCCGGACGCACGAGGGAGAAATAGATCTCTCCGAATTTGACGAAATGCGGCGCGTCGGCTCTGAGCATATGCATTATTGCGCCCCTTTCGTCAACGATCTGCTTCAACGGTGTTATTATAACCCCGTCTATCACGTATGCCTCCCCGCCTTTCGCATAAGCCCCTCATATCTTTTTATCTGCTCCGCGCAAAGCTTGTACGTGTCTCCAGCGCCGTAATTTTTATACCACTCCACAATATACTTTACGGTCTTTTTCATGTTCATAAGAGGCTTCCATTTTAATTTGCTTTTTGATCTTGAACAATCCAGATAAAGGAGCTGCGCTTCATGCTTATTCGAAGAGTCCTTTTGCACCAGCATCTCTCCGCCTCCCCATTCGTCAACTATCATCTCTGCAAGAGATTTTACAGAAACTATCGACGTCCTGTCGGGGCCGAAATTCCATCCTCCGCTCAGGTCTTTACCCTCATATTGCTCTTTGGCCAATATTAAATACCCTGACAGGGGCTCCAGGACAAATTGCCATGGCCTTACCGCGCGCGGGTTCCGTATCTTTATCCTCGCGCCTTTTTTTAAACTCCTGATGATATCGGGGACCAGCCTATCGGGCGCCCAATCCCCTCCTCCGATGACATTGCCCGCCCGGGCGGTCGCCATCTTCAGACCAAATGAATTCCTGTATGACTGGACCGCCATTTCAGCGCATCCCTTGCTGCAGCTGTAAGGGTCCCGGTCGCTCAAAAGGTCTGTTTCTGTATAGCCCTTTTTTTGCTCCACGTTCTTATAACATTTATCGCTTGTGACCAATACGATGCTTTTCGGGCGGTATTCCTTTAAACACTCGATGATATTTATCGTGCCCATGACATTGGTCTCGAAAGTCGCCCTCGGTATGTCATAGGAAAGCCTTAAGAGAGATTGGGCCGCCAGATGGACCACTATCTGGGGCCGGTGGGCCTTGAAAACTTTTTTCAATTTGCCGATATCCCGGATGTCGCCCCTTATATCGGTGATCTTTCCCGCCAGTTTCGACAATTCAAAAACGCTGTTCTTATAGTACGGGTCAAGGGCATATCCTATTACGTTGGCGCCCATTTCGTTCAGCCATATACTAAGCCACGCGCCCTTGAAACCGGTATGTCCTGTGACCAGGACGGTCTTATTCTTAAAAAAATTACGAAGGCCCACGACATTCCTCACGTTATTTTTTCCACGGCGCTTTTCCCGAGCTCCACAATTCTTCCAGGAACTGCTTATCCCTTAAGGTGTCCATGCATTGCCAGAACCCTTCGTGTTTATAGGCCATCAATTCTCCGTCCCTGGCGAGGTCTTCCAGCGGGTCCTGCTCCAGGATAGTGTCGTCCCCTTCCAGATAGTCGAATATACCCTGCTCAAAGACAAAGAAACCGCCGTTTATCCAGCCTTCTCCCAGCTGCGCTTTTTCTTTGAACTTCTTTACCCTGTCTCCGTCAAATACCATCCCGCCGAACCGCCCCGCCGGCCTCACAGCGGTCACGGTCGCTATTTTGCCGTGCGACTTATGGAACGCCATAAGTTTTTTCAGGTCCACGTTGCCCAAGCCGTCCCCGTAAGTCATCATGAATCTTTCGCCTTTAAGGATATTCCGCAGCCTCTTGAGCCTGCCGCCCGTCATAGTATTTAAACCGGTATCAACGAGATCTACGACCCAATCTTTAGCAGCTGCCTTTGATGCCGTGACCTCCCCTGTTTTAAGCTTGATGGTCAGGTCGCTCTGCAGATTGTAATAATTAAGGAAATAATCTTTTACGATCTCGGCCTTGCAGCCGAGGGCTATCACGAATTCCTTGTGCCCGTACGATTCGTATATATTCATTATATGCCATAAGATAGGCTGGCCCCCTATCTCGACCATCGGCTTCGGCCTTGACGATGTCTCCTCGGCAAGGCGCGTCCCCGCTCCTCCGGCCAATATCACGACTTTCATATCTCTAAGCGCTCCATTCTTCAAGGTTAACATTGCCTATCAACTGCGGTTTTTTGCCAAAACGCCTATATAAAATTGACATCGTAATGCCTGTCAATACAGATGAGATGATAAGACCCGCCACCGCGCCGGTCAAAGCTAAGATCGCGGCCAGGGCAACTCCGAAGGTCAATGAAAAAACGCCCGGCCCTATATAGGAGAGGAAGACCTTGTCGGGGCTTTCGGTCGCGCGAAGGACGCTGCCCATCACAGCCGTGAGGCTTGCGCCGAACGGGAGGAGGCAAAGGACGGGTATTAAATAGAGAAAGCTGTCGTACTTGGTCCTGTACAGCAGGTGCGCAAGCGGTACTTTGAAAATAACGAGAATAATAAAATAAGCGGCAGATGCCGAGAAAAGAATAATAAGGCAGCGCTTTATAATGCCGGGGATGCGCCGCGGCTCCATCCTGATATTGCGGCTGAATACGGGAAGGAGTAACAGCGACAGCACGGATATGACGTTAAGCATCGGCAAGATGAAGTTCATAACGGCTTTTAAGGCCGCGACGCCTTCGAGGCCGAGCCATACAGGAAGTACCAAAAAATATATATTACCGGGAATCCACATAAGAGCGGCTGTGCCCAGCGCCCACCGTCCGTAAGACCAGTGGTCTTTCGGAACGGATGAAAACCCCGGGTTTTCCGCTGTGCCCCATTTCGGCTGAAGATATTTTATAAAGACGAGGCAGACCGGCAAGGCGCTTAGGCCCATACAAAGCAAAGCCGTCGTGGCGGACAGGGCGCGCATCCAATAGGTCATCGCGACTAAGCCGGTGAAAATAATAAAATATACCAGGCTCCCCAGTGCAGCTATATCCGACCGCAGCGATACATAAAGGGCGTGCCTCAAGACCCACATCAAAAGGACCACCGGCGCCGACAAGGCCAGGGCCAGCAGGGCCGCCATCACATCGTGGGAATATAAGTACCGAAATATGACTGCCAGCGCGGCAAGGATCGCTGTAATGGGTATGACCAGATACAGGTGGCACCTCACGACTATCCCCAGATATTCCCTGGGTTTGCCCGAATACTTACCCGCGCCGAATACCATCATGGGTTCTGTTATAAGCGCTGCGTGCAGCGCGCCGATAAGGAGGAAGACCGAATAGGCTATCGCGAAAGCCCCGTACTTTACCGGCTCAAGCCAGCGGGCAAGGAGGACATTGACCAGAAAATTTGCGCCGGCAAATATGCCCTGATCCAGGACGGCGAAGAAACCTTTGTGGGCCCACGACAGGAGGCGCCCCATATTCTAAACCTCTCATTTAGGCGGCATTTCTACGACCATACCATTAACGCGGCTAACGCCAGGATAAGCGAGCACATGTAAAACAGAAGAACCGTCAATCTCTGGCTTTTAACAAGCCCGAGTATCCGGTGGTGGATATGATATTTGTCTCCGGTAAATATACCGGTCTTGTTCCTGGCCCTCCTGACTATGGCCAGCGCTACATCCACGATCTGTATCAGCAGTATAACGCACGGTATTATTAATATAGGCATAACCGCGCTTTTCTGGGCGGTGGCTATAGAGAAGTACCCGACGGCCAGCCCGAGGAACGAACTGCCGTTATTCCCCAGGAATATCTTTGCCGGGTGAAAATTGAATGCGAGAAATGCCAGTATCGAGCCTGTAAGTATCATCAGCTGGATCCCGAGGTTCGAGGCGAAGGTTACCGCGGCGAGGACGATAAAGACTATTGCCGAGAGCCCCGCGGCTAACCCATCCAGGCCGTCCAGGAGATTGATCAGATTCATAATGAAGACGAGCCAGAATATAGTTACGGGTATCGAAAAGGCCCCGAGCACGACGAGCGGGCCGAACGGGATCTTGATATCGGTGATAACTACACCGCTCCAAACGAGAAGAGCGGCGGCAAAACACTGCACTGCAAGCTTCCGGGGGGCATTCAGCCCTTTTATGTCGTCATAGAGCCCGCTCGCCAGGAGCGCGATCGAAGCGGTAAATAGCGGCAGCAGGTTGTAGCCGGAGTGGAAGATGAGGCTGGTAACGAAGAAGACAAAGAATATTACAAGGCCTCCGGCCATCGGCATCGGCCGCGTATGTATAGATTTTTCTTTCGGATAATCGAGAAGGCCCCTCTTGTACGAATGCCTGATAATGAAAGGCGTCAATACAGCCGTCAACAAAAAAGAGACCGAAAAAGCCGCTATCCTCATCAATCTATTCTCCACCACCGCTTCGGGAACTTCTCCCGCAACAAGGCATCGCCTTCGCCGACCGGTTTGATGCCGATAGCGCGCATATCCGCGTCTATCATAATCTTCATAAGTTCACCGAACCGCACCTTAGGCTTCCAGCCGATCGACTTGCGCGCCTTCGAAGAGTCGGCCACAAGTTTGCAGACTTCCGTAGGGCGGAAAAAACGTCCGTCTATCTTTACATATTTACGCCAATCCAGCCCCACATATGAAAACGCCTCTTTGACGAAATTTTTCACAGAGCCCAATTTGCCCGTCCCCAGGACAAGATCGTCCGGTTTGTTCATTTGCAGCATCTTCCACATGGCCTCGACGTATTCGGGGGCATAGCCCCAATCCCTTTCAACGTCGAGATACCCGAGATATAAGACATTCTGCTTTTTTGCGACTATCGAGGCCACAGCGCGCGTTATCTTGCGCGTGACAAAGGCCTCTCCGCGGCGGGGGCTTTCGTGATTAAAGGCTATCCCGTTAACGGCGAATATCCCGTAACCGTCGCGATAATTCTTTGTCATCTCATGCGCATAGACCTTTGCGCATGAATAAGGGCTCCTGGCCCTGAAAGGCGTGTTCTCGTTCTGCGGGGCCGGGGAAGTGCCGAACATCTCGCTCGATGAAGCCTGATAAAATTTTATCTTCCTGCCGCTCCGGCGGATGACCTCAAGTATACGCGTCGTGCCGAGCCCCGTTACGTCGCCGGTATACTCGGGCATGTCGAAACTCAGGCGGACATGGCTCTGCGCGCCCAGATTGTATATCTCGTCGGGCTTGATGTTATAGATTATATTGGAAACCTGCTCCAGGTCGGATAGGTCCCCGTAATGCAGCTTAAGCCGCGACTTCGAGCCGTCGCTGATATGTTCTATCCTGCCCAGGTTGGGGGTACTGACCCGTCTTATCAATCCGTGGACCTGGTATCCTTTAGAGAGGAGAAATTCGGCCATATACGACCCGTCCTGGCCGGTAATGCCTGTGATCAACGCCTTCTTCATCGTGAATGCTCCTTTTTATATTATGACAGTGAATTCGCCCTGCGGTTTTTTCGCGCTGAAATGCGCGATCGACGCCGTTACCTTCTCTCTTCTTACCTCTTCGAATTTTTTGGTTGCCTCTCTTACGAGCGCCAGGTCTACGTCGCCGTATATCTCGAGTATGTCTTCTAAAAGTTTCAATATCCTGTGCGGCGATTCATACAACACGGCGGTCCTGCCTTCATCGCGGAGTTTCTGCAGCTGCCTTCTCCTTCTTGCGGATTTATTCGACAGAAAACCTTCGAACGCGAACTTGTCCGTGGGCTTACCGGATATACTGAGCGCTGTAAGAAGCGCGGACGCCCCGGGTATCGGCACGACCGCCACGTTATTATCTATGCAGGCCCTTATTATCTTATATCCGGGGTCGGATATGCCCGGCGTCCCCGCGTCGGAGACGAGCGCCACCGACTTACCATCGCCGAGCGCTTTCAACAGGTACTCCGTCTTCCGGACCTTATTATATTCGAAATAACTTGTGGTGGGAGTCTTTATATCGTACCTGTCGAGCAGTATCTTCGTATGGCGCGTATCTTCGGCGGCGATCAGGTCGACCTTTTTCAGGGTGTCTATCGCGCGCAATGTTATGTCTTCAAGGTTGCCGATAGGCGTGGAGACTATGTATAGCGTTCCGGGCATGCTGTTCCTCGTTATATCTGTGTAGTAATTAAGCGATTACCATATGGCAACTGAGTTTAGCGATTACAACAGTTTAACCGAGTTAAGTGATTAAGTGTTGTCATATTCTTTTTAATAGCGTACCTTACCCACTTAATCACTTAATAACTTAATCGCTTAATCGCCAAGCGCATCTAACTCTACTCTACGGTCACCGACTTAGCCAAATTACGCGGCTGGTCTATATCGTATCCGAACTCTTTAGCTACGTAGTATGCCAGAAGCTGCAACGGTATAACCACTAAAAGCGGAGAGAAGAGCTCGTTTATTTCCGGCACCTCGATCAGGTAGTTTATATTGTGGTGAAGTATCTCTTTGTCGCCTTCGGTCGCTATCGCGATCACTATCCCGGACCTCGCTTTTATCTCCTGTATATTGGAGAGCATCTTGTCGTATGTCTTCGATTTGACCGCTATGCAGACGACCCACGGGTTTTCGTCTATCAACGCTATGGGGCCGTGCTTCATCTCGCCCGCGGGATACCCTTCGGCGCTTATATAAGATATCTCTTTAAGCTTCAATGCGCCCTCAAGGGCATTGGGATAATTTATATTGCGCGCGAGATACAGGAAGTAGGACTTATGCTGTTTTTCGATATAATATCTACGGAACTCCTGGGCGTACGCCGCCAGCATGTTATTGCCGGACCTGTATTCGGAGAGCAGTTCGTCCATGAGGCGCGGCACTTTTTTGAATTCCCTGATAAAAGAGTTGAGCGCCGCGGGCTTAGCGGCCTTTCTCAATTTCGCGAGGTAGAGCGTTATCAGGTAAAAGATGGTGAGCTGCGCCGTGTAGGCTTTCGTCGACGCGACGGCTATTTCCGGCCCCGCGTGAGTATAGATTACCCCGTGCGCTTCTCTGGCTATCGAGCTTCCCAGCACATTACATATGCCGAGGACCTTGGCCCCCCTCTTCTTTGCTTCTCTCAACGCAGCAAGGCTGTCAGCGGTCTCTCCGGATTGCGAAACGATAATAACGAGCGTATCTTTATCGACCATCGGATTGCGATAACGGAACTCGCTCGACGTATCGACCCAGCATGATATGCCGGCATATTCTTCAAGCATATATTTTCCGGTAAGCCCGGCGTGATACGCCGTGCCGCACGCTACTATAGCTATCTTTTTGAACCGCTTGAAATCGGCCGGCCCTATCTTAAGTTCTTCGAATACCACAGAGCCTTTCTTCAGCCTTTCATCCAGGATATGCTCTACGATCTCGCCCTGTTCGAATATCTCTTTCAGCATGAAATGTTCGTATCCGGATTTTTCCGCCTGTTTGATATCCCAATTTATGGTCGAAGGCCTCTTGTGTATAATGCGGCCGGACAGGTCCTTCACCGTAACGCCCTCTTTTGTCAGGTTTATCACCTCGTGGTTCTCCAGATACATGACCTTATCCGTATAGTCAAGCACTGCGGGGACATCGCTCGCCAAAAAATTCTCGCCGTCGCCCAGGCCTACGATGAGAGGGGAATCGCATCTCGCGCCTACAAGCCGGGATGGTTCATCTCTATGTATCACGGCGAGCGCATATGATCCCTTCAACAGCCTGACGGTCTTAAGGACGGCCTTCTCCAGGTCGCCCTTATAGAATTTTTCTATCAGGTGCGCGATCACCTCGGTATCTGTCTCGGATATGAATTTATGGCCCTGTCTCGCAAGCTGCTTCTTGAGCTCCAGATAGTTCTCTACTATACCGTTATGGACTACGGCGATCTTCCCCGCGCAATCGAGATGGGGGTGGGCGTTTACGTCGCTCGGAGCGCCGTGGGTCGCCCATCTTGTATGGCCTATGCCGATCTTCCCTTCCGCCGGGTTGTCCTTAAGTTCGTCGATAAGCACCTTTAGCTTGCCCATCCTCTTAACAGTATTTATATTGCCGCCTTTTATAGTGGCAACGCCTGCTGAATCGTAACCCCTGTATTCCAGCCGGCTCAACCCTTTAAGCAAAATGTCCTGCGCCGATCTACCACCTATGTATCCGACTATTCCGCACATTTTTCCCCTCGCGTCTTTTTTCTGTAAACTATCTCACCTCTAATAATCGTCATCTTAACATCGAAATTTTTATCAAATACCACGATATCCGCGTCCATGCCTTTTGCGATCGTTCCTTTTCTCCGCTGAAGGCCCAAAAGCCTGGCCGGATTTTCCGTCGCAAGCCGCACCGCGTCCGGCACAGAGAGAGCGCCCGCCGATACCGCGTTCTTTATCGCCTCTATCATGGTAAGGCATGAGCCGGCGAGCCTTCCATCCTTTAATCTGTAAACACCGCCGTCGGCCCCACCCCTGCAGTAGCGGACGTTTAAACGTCCGCTACATTGTGGATAACTTTTGTCTGCGGCTTCGGCCCGCACAGAATCCGTGATCAGGATTATCCTGTCAGCGATCTTCGTCTTTAGCAGCAACCTTAGCAGCGTTTCGCGCACGTGGACTAGGTCCGGGATGACTTCAGCCGTTACCCTTTCATCCGCGAGCGCGGCCCCCACCGCGCCGGTCTTCGGCGCTTCCTTGCCGCTCATGGCGTTAAATGTATGGGTCGCGTGGCTTACGCCTGCGTCTATGCCCGCTATCGCCTCTTCATAAGTAGCGGCCGAGTGGCCGATCGACGCTATTACTTTTTTAGCCTTTAATATCCTTATTGCCTGCAGGGTGCCTTTCAATTCCGGCGCCACGGTCATGATCTTCAAAGACCGGCCGCATCTTTTTAAGATCTTTGCAAGCTCTTTTGCGTCGGGTTTTCTTATATAGCGCTTGTCCTGCGCGCCGGCCTTCGATTTATTTATATAGGGGCCTTCTATCCTGATGCCGAGCACGTTCGGCCCGAAGGGTTCCTCGCCGGCAAAAGTCTTTATCCTGTCTATTTTTTTAAATATATTAGCGAAGCTGTCGCATGACAGCGCCGGCATTATAGATGTGGTGCCCGATCTTATTTCGTTAAGAAATACGCGTTCAGGATCCCCGTGGATATGAGTATCTATAAAACCCGGAGAAACGAAACAGCCCTTGGCGTTGATCGATAGCGAATTCTTGCAGAGAGCGGTCTTTTTACCTAAGGACGCGATCTTTGTCCCGCTTATCAAAACCGCCGCGCCTTTTAGAAGGGCGCCCTTTGATATAATTTTAGCATTAATGATATATATATGACGCGGCATATGGAACTCCCCGGATCGAGGCTAATATAGCACAAGGCAGGTCAATTCTCAAGAATTTTGATGGGAGGGATTTTGCGGTATTATGGATATGCGCGATCCCTACATCGCTTCAGCGCATTCGCGGGCGGCTTTATGGAGCTGTTCGATCTTCGCAGGGTCAAATATGCCGCAGATTTTGCCGAGGATAAACCTTGCTTAGGCGAGCGCTTCGTCAATTTCTTTCTTGAAGCTTTTGAATATATCTCGGACGGCCAGGATAAGCGGCCCCATCCTATCGGGGGATAAATCTATGGCATAACCATGGCTGAAAAAATGCCTGAAAGCGAGATACCGCTTCAGATCATCAGATAGTGGCTCGGAAAGGATGTTCTCTTCGGCGGCTTTTAACAACAAATCACGGTGCCAGGATTCACCCTGTGGGGTTTGGATGTTCCTGATACGGAATACCTGTTTAAGTATGTTTTCGATGCCATTATAAAAATTATGAAGAAGCGCCGCGACACCGGCTAATTCAAGCTTGGATAGCCTGGAAAGAGGTTTTGTCGGCAAAAAAGATAACGTCTTTTCTATCTCTTCATATTCGGCTTCGATATATGCTCTATAATCAGCCATAGAGAAGCGTTCCCTCTCGTAGTATCAACGAGATAAACTTGGATTTCCCTTTGATATCGATCACGTCTACAGGTTTTGACAGCGAAAATATAAGATCGCCGTAATATTTAAAAAAATCCTTGTCAGAAACACCCTCTACGGCTATATCGATATCATGACTTTCCTTTTTAGGATCTATGCTCGATCCAAAAAGCAGAACCTTCTTCGCGTGGTATTGCCTGGATATGTCCAGTATTATCTTTTTATCGGAATCCGCGATCATATGTATCTCCTCCTGAAATAAGCTATGATTTTATACCACAGTTTTATCATTTTTGCAATGAAATTCCGGCAGGCAGCAGCAGCGGCAGGGCAGGGATTTTACGGTATTATGGATATGCGCGATCTCTACATCGCTTCAGCGCATTCGCGGGCGGCCCTGTGGAGCTGTTCGATCTTCGCGGGCTCAAATATGCCGCAAACCTTGCCGAGGATATCGATTATTTCTCTTACTATGATGTTGATAGAATCGATGACGCCGGGTATGGGATCTTCCGAATTGGTCTTCAGGTAATAGAATCTTGCGGGTCTGCCTATGGTTAAATCGGCGAATTGGCCGGATATCTCCTCAACGCTTGTTCCGTATCGTATTCTTCTCTCGGGTTTGTCTATATCTATCTTGTGGTTCAGCTCCTTTATTAACGCTTCCTGATTTGCGCGTTTCTCCGGATCTCTACTCGAGAGAACCGCTGCTTTGATGCCTCTATTCGCAAGCTCAAGCAGTACCGCATATAAACCTTGCCGGTCATCCGCTTCGTCTTTATCATCCCCGAACGTAGCCATCTCCGAAAAAATAAATCCAATCTTTCCATCCTTGATCTTATCGCCAGCTATTACTTCTGCGCCATTATGTTCATTGATTACCTGCGCTATGAGAGGAAAGTTAATTGGCGCGGTTACCCTGGCGAATATCTCTTTGACGAGCGCGCACGCTTCGTTAATCGATTGGCGTGTGGTAGAGTTAAAATCGGCCGTGTTTGGTTTGTTGAACGTCAACGTAGGCATGACTAGAGCGTATCGATGCGTAGTCATCATTAAATCATCAAAAGAACCAGTGTGTTGAGTAATTTCAAATCTTGAGTGCAGTTTTAAACCAAGGGATTCAGCTTCTGTTATAAGTTTCTGCGTCACGCCATAATCCTCTAATTGTCTTGTCTCTGTTCCACCGCTTGCTATAATCCTGCGAAGTCCGGTGAAAGCTTCACAAATATCGCGTAGTAGACTTTCCCTCTCCGAAAGCATCACCGCTTTCCCTTCCGGCGTATCAGGATTCCATCCCCATCTCGAATAAGAATGAGGCGCGTTTCTTCTTAATTCGGCCAGTTCAGTTTGACTTTTTTCCTGATAGCCAAACCCGAAATCGTATTCACTGAAGGCTAAAACGGCATTGTTAAAATTCCTTTCAGGGACCTCTCGCACTGTAGCGTAGTAAATTCTGGATCGCCATGTGTCTGAATTACCATTGATCGCCAGGTTGGCGCGGATCAAGTCCGTATGCTCCGGTAGTTCTTTAGATCGTATTCTGAACTTTAGTAAATCTGTTGAGATCTGCTGTTCGTCATTCTCAATGATAACTGCATCGCTTGCCCCAAGTAAGTAGGCGGCGTTAGCCATCAGGCCGTTTCGGGAGAAAGCATCAATAAAAGTATGGCCGTTAATTGCGTCCTGATTTCCTTGCATGGCAATCAATAATCCTATAGTGTGAGGCAGATAATAAGGACTGCCCGTGACATCGTCACGATAAGTATAAGGCAGCCATCCTCCATTTCCCGTGTCGGATCGTGTCTCATAAAGCTTAATTACTTTTGGATAAAGCGCGAGGAGTTCTCCGAGGGCTTCTCGTGGTTTGGGTAAAACCGCCGCGTTTAAAACAAAAATATCTCCTGCCCGGAAATAAGCTGGGCCAAAATGCCAGGTGTATCTATAAAGATCTGTGGCAGTCATGGTATATTGATAATCTTTCCCTTGGTATCGGACAGACCCCTTGCAAACATGCTCTTTATCAAGTTCGTAGATCCTTGTGAGCCGTTCTTCAAATTCATCCGGACTTATCAGAGCTTCTGCGGTCATCCTGTCTTGGAACGTTCTGCTGTCTTCCACTGTCTCGGATTTCGGTTTCTCTGGCTTTAGCAGTCTACCTTCGGATTCTGGGGACACACTACTTGATCCGCTTTCCGCTGCGGCGGCGGATGCGGGTTCTTCTTCATCGCCGCACGCGCCGTAGTCGAATAACCGCTTGATCTGGTCTTTACTAAATAATCCGCTCTCTGCCAGAACCGCATATTTCATTTGTTTTGTCTCATCCAAAAGTGTGCTATGACGGTATATGTCATCGGCATCGGGCATGCCTATAGTGCCTGACTCATTTGGCGCTTGAGTCAGGTGAGCCCACCAGATTGCTACGAATTCTTGAGATGTAGGATATCTGCCTAACGCCTTACGAGACCGCGCTTTGGTTTCTGTTTGTCCAGGTTCCGCATTGCCGGATGTTGCATCATCTTTGTCTGCGCTAGACCTATACGGTACCCTGTTGGGCATCTGACCAACGGTCGGCATCGTCAAATACCAGCGGGCCAGATGGTACACTATCTTTTGAAACCACGCCGCGTTCATATCCCACTCCATCAGATATACCAGCTTATCTGCCAATTCATCGGCGGGAAGATACAGCGGAACATCGACCTGCATCATCTCATTAAGCAATGGTTTTTGCGTCTTGCCGCCGCGGCTGACTTCGTAGCATTGAACCGTTGTCAGCGTAGGCAGCATTCTTCCCTGTTGAACGTCTTTCATGACCAATATGTTAAATCGCCTATCTGTATAATGAATCCGATCTCTATATTCAGCGCGTCCGATTACATTACGCAATCTTCGCGTATCGCCGGTGACTGCGAATGAAACATTTTCCATGATCTTTTCGATGACCCACTGTTCAAAAGGAGCCGGTTCTTTTTGTTCGTCGAAAGCGACACGCGTCGGCTTAAATAAATAGGCCTCTTTCGCATGGTCTGGCTCTATAGTAATAGTTATCTTCCGTTCATAGTGATAACCGTGATCGTCATTCGCATACAACGTATAATAAAGCCTGTAGGGAGGCCTTTCTAACCCGTCACTCGTGGATCTATACATATAAATATTGCGAAGAAGGTTAATGGTTATAGTATAGGGAACGTCTTTATCGTATTGCCCGAGCTTCAGGAGAGAAGGTACCGTTACCCAATAACCTCGAATTCTTTCTTTGGCTATAAAGCGCGGATCGCCGGGATAAATATATTCTTTCGCCGCATCAGATGTAGTTTCGCTTTCATCGCCACACGCGCCATAATCGAATAATGCCTTGATCTCGTCCTTATTAAAGCAACCGCTTTCCGCTAAAATATTGTATTTCATTTGTTTTGTGCCGGGCGAAAGCGTGCCGTGACGATATATACCATCCTTCGGGTCAGGATAGCCTATGTTGCCTGTTTCGCCTTTTGCTTCAGCCAGATGAGCCTGCCAGATCACCGCAAATTGTTCTTGGGTGGGGTCGTGTCTTAAAGCTTTGCGGGCGCGTGTTCTGATTTCCGCTTCCTCCGCCTGTTGCTGTCTGGCAGGAGATGCAGCTGGGATCGACTCAATCTTTTCTTCAGATCCAAAGCTATTAGGATTGAATTCGATGGCCATCTTATTATTTTCTAACTCTACCATCCAAGTGTCGGAGGGCAGATGCCGATCACTAACTCTTATGGTGTGTCTTTCACCTCCGAACTCCAACGATAATCTCCCTGAAGAAACATCGCAAACCGTAATATTGATATCTGACCTTGTATCTTCCTTCCGATTTTCGTATTCAAGTGTAAAAGTTTCACCCGGCCACATATTTACTTTTTTCAATTGATGGAGTATCAGTTTTGCAAATACCAGCGAAATGTACCTGATATTGGCTTTGACATGCGGATTATCCTTTATGTCGAAATACTTCCTAAAATCCAATCGCTCTCCATTAACCGTTAGTATTTTACCTGAGCCTTCGAGAAGAGCTGCTTTAAGATGAAGGGGTGTCAATTTGTTAACTTTTATAACAACACAACCGTCTTTGGATTCCGATGCCAATCCTTCCTCCAGGCTTTCCTCGCTATATATTTCCCATAAGGCCTCCATTGCTGCGTCTCTAAGATTTACGTCCGCGCCTTTACTAAACATGACTTCCGATAAGTAAGGCACCAATCCTTCAGAGCCGATCTTGCCTAGCACTTTTACAGCATCACAATATATACACTGATCGGTGTCGCTCATTCCGCCATATTGTGTATTTAGGCTATTAAGCCTGCTTAAGAGCACTGGGATTGCGGCCTTCGAAAGCGGGCCAATTTCAGCAAGGGATTTTACAATCTCCCCGGTTAAATATGAGTCCGTACTTGACTGTAAAGCTTCCGCGAGGGCAGGGATTGCATCCTTTGCTTCGTAGCCTAATCTAGCTAAAGCCAGTACAGCCGTCCGTTTAACATCATGTCTTTCGTCGGTTCTCAGTGCCTTTACGAAGGTATTAACAATGAGTTTTTTGTCCGGTACCAAACTGGCTATAGCGCTAACCGATTCTAAAGTATATAAATATGCCGGGCCGTTCTGGTCTATCGTAGCCAATAAACGTGAGCTTATATCCTGCTTTTCGTTGGGAGAACGGCTGCGGAATTCTTCAACTGCAGCGGCTCTAATTTCACGGTCGGGATCCTTTAATCTCAATAGAAGATCCTTAGAAGAATTGGCAGGCGCGACCCCTGACATAGTCTTCTCTTCCTGCCCTGTCATCAATTGCAAGTTTTTGACGGCTCTGCCTACTCTGAATTCCTTGATTTCAAAGATACGCCTCTCCTCTTGCCTGTACCACACTGCATCGATACCCCACGCCTTTAAGATTAAATCATAAATGTAGCCTGATAACGCGCTATTCGAGAAGTCCAAAGTCCTTAGTCCAGGAAAACGCCGCATATAACGCGCGTCGACATATGCAAGAATTTTGGCGCCTGCTGAATTTGGGCCGGTTTCTTCCAATGCATACCCTCTAAATTCCATATTAAAATACGGCATACGGCTAACCTTTGGGCCTCCGTAAGGGCCTTCGCGCGCCCAAAGGCTTTTACCCCATCCGACATCGCTAAGTCTTTCCGGCAGGAAGCCTCCTTGAAGTATCCGATCGGCGTCCTCATATGAATTCGTAAATACACCGTGGTTAAGAACGAGAGACTCTTTCTCCATCCGGTCAAGCTGTGGGGCGAGTGTTTCAATAAACACGTTTAATTCCTCGTCTTCGACAATCATCTGTCTTGGCGTCCGGCCGCCGGTAAGCGCCGGCTGATCGAGCCATTCGGGAATATACGGCATCCTGGCCATAGCTTCCGACAAGGATAACGGATATACGTCATTCGAGGCTGGAACATCTTCCCGCGGCGGCCGGGCGCCTTCTCTCTGCCGCGTTCCCGCACTTTTCCCCGGCTTCGGCTGCTGTGGCGCGGTTTCCAGCTTCGCGATTTGCGCATATTGTTTCAAATATTCCAGGTTTGCAAGCCAAACACCGCTATGATTAACCAATCGACCTCTCACCGCTTCATTAACTTGCCTGTCTTCATTATATATTTCTAATAAATTTTCCAAATCAAGCGCGATCATTGATTGGCAGAAAGCGTCGCTAATGATCGTGCGTGCCGCAGCGTCTTTGATTTGACGTAAACGATCTCGACATTTCTCCCATCCTTCTTCCAATTGTTTGATCTTTAGGGGGTCGAGGTTTTCCCTCGTTAATGTTTTCATATAACGCTGCAATTCTTCGGCATACGGCGTTAGGACTGGCTCTATATAAATACATGCGTCACATATGATTGACCGGTCGGGATTATCTTTATTAATGCTATCGATAAGATAGTGATGGGGTTGTGGTATTGCCGCCTCCGCTTTTGCCAATATCTCTTCCGCCTTGCGTCTTTCAGTCTCGCTACAATCGCTTGCGCCTGCGCCGCGGTTATCAAGGTCTTCCAAAGTTACCTGGCGGGCCCAATAGGGATCGTCATCGTCTTGCGCAGCATCAAGCTTGTCAAACCAATCCACCGCTTCCCCTGCCTTATCTCTTGCTTCTTCATACCTGCCTTCGTTAAATGCTTGCGCCGCCTCATAGATTAGCTTATTGAGATAGCCGCCTGAATCTCCCCGCGGGCCGCGGTAATCGATACGGCTGTCAACGTCTTGCGATGGGCCGGCAACAGGAAGATAGTTCGATACAAATCTAACTTGACTTTCCTGAACTCTTAAGATTCCATAGTCAATAAGCAGTTGAGCGCTGTCTCGTTCATTCGGCTGCCAGGACTGAAGGTCTGCGACTGCTATCGCTTTCCTTTCGATAAAACGATTTAATACCAAGATAAGAGGATCGTCTTTTCGCGTTAAATCAAATGGCTCGCCGAGAACCATAGTTACGAAATTCGCGCCATAAATATTGCGAGAACGATGCTGCTTTTCCAACCACTCGATTAGTTGAACCGAGGATTGAATTACATCTAATTGACGCACGAGCTCATCGATAGTGGTGGTTTTCCTGCTGATTCCTTCATAGAAAAAGCCGTCCGGGCCTAAAAAATCCAAGCTGAGAACATTTTTAGTCATGCCGGCATGTCCGCCGGTGAGGTCGTAGAAATAATTCGCCATTTTCTGCATTTGAAACATCAACTTATCTTGTATATTAGTGTCGTATGGTGCGCTGTGATGTCTTAGTTCCTCACGAATAATGGATTGAAAAACGGATTGATATTCATCCGGGGTCGGCAAAGACAAACTAACGTGCCTAATTTGTTTTCCTGCATTTTCTTCAAGGTTTTTAACTTGCCGGGGTAAATAAGGAAATTTCGCGGGATTTAACAATATGATCGGGATTTTATATTCAAAGGCCAACTTTTTGATGAAATCAAAAAATGAGCCTTGAGAAGAAAGAAGTTTTTCGCCAACTTCGTCCAAAACAATAACACCGTCTCCGAGATTCTCTTTTAAGGCGTTTGTAAAATCATCGAGATTCGAAATGCGCTCTCTCGGCAGGTGAAAGAATGAGCACAAATCAGCGATAAGCCTGTCTTCGGAGTTATTCGTTGTACTCAAATTGGCATATAAAAATCGGCCGCCTCTATTTTTAAGATGCTGGTAAACATAGTGGGTCTTGCCGCTTTTGGGTAATGCCGTTACAAAAACAATACCGTCTTTCTTTGCCGTATTAACGATTGTCTGCCATGTTGTGTCTGAGGCAACAGTATTAGGGTTATTTGCAAATTCCGCCGATTCTGGGGACACACTACTTAATTCGCTTTCCGCCGCAGCGGCTGGTATGAGCCGGCCGTCCACAATTTCATCTATATATTCCTCATCAGCAATAAATTCGTCCCAAGTCATTAGTTTCGAAATGGCCTTCTTTGCATAATCTTCGCTAATGATTCTTAGTTCAACGGCCTTCGCGATTCCACCGCGAATAAGCTCCGCGTCTATTGGGCGAGGCACAAGATAAATTGCATGGTCTTCCTCCGGCACAATAACCGTATGCATGCCCGAATGCCCATCATTGATAGGAACGGATCTTTTAAATATTACATAATATGGACCATAAACCGTGCTTGTAAATGGATCTGCCCATAAATAGTTCGGTATTAACATCCCGATACCTGAAAAACTTTTAACTTCTTTCTCTAATATAATATTTAATAACGACCTCTCTTCCGACAACCTCACATCCATATTTTCATATCGGGTAGATGCATTTCGCGTATTACCCGTTCCATTTGCCAATACGCGATGCCGGGCGGATATATTGAGCATCGTCTCAAACTTCTCTTCATCGTGTTCTGGCATATACATAATATCAAGTGGCCTATATCGCAACCTCTCGTAAAACTCTTCGTACAGATAATCACATAAATCATAAATTGGTCTATAAAGATTTCGCTTGCCCTCCTTTATAAGGTTTGCAGCAAACCCTATGCGGTGAGAAGCAGCTAATAATGACTTTTCCCATGCAAGCAGTTCTTTTTGTTCGTCTTCCGATAGTGCAGCAGCGCTCGCAGCTAACCGCCACGTATTGGCCCCATGTCCTCGGTAATTATCGTCATATATTTTAGCCAGCATATTTTTGCAGGTCTCAAGATTCCATAGTTCGGTCTTCCATTTAGATGCCATATTTTTTTGTACCACATCGCCTCTGGATGTATTCTCATCGCTTCCATATCCTGTAGCAAATCTTTTTGAGAAGCCGTCTATACCGCCGGGTGAATTCTTTGGTTTGCGTCTCGAAGGTGCTTTGCCTTTAAGCAGTGATTGCCTTTTCGATGACGCATTCTCACTTACCGTACCATTCGAAGACTCAATAACCTTATCCGCACGATAAGCCGCTCCGACTCTGATTTCGCTTTCTGCAGCCGGTGCAAATGGAGCTATTCTATCCAATTCATCTATACCAAACCCAAGATAATGGAGTGCATCATAAGCGGAATTATGGACTATTGGTTCAGGATCTCTTAAAAGCGCTTTTAGCTTAGGGATAGCCGGACCGGCGATAGGGCCTAATTGACCGAGCGCATTGGCATTATTGCCACGTACAGTAGCATCTTCGTGGTCAAGATTTGAGATTAGAAGGGGCAGAGCCTGATTGAAAAGCCCCTGTAGTTCCGGTCTATTATCATTATGTTCGTGGGCGTAATAAGCTATATTGGCGAGCATTAATGCGCCCCCCATCCTCATTCTAAGGTATGGGCTTTGTAATAAAGGTAATAATTTTTTAAGATATTCCAAATCTACAGGAACTTTATCATGACCTTCGCCATACAAGAAATCTTCTTGTTCCTTTTCCGTCACAGCACCAGTTCGTACCGCCTGCGGCTGACTGGCTGGAGATGTAGCTTGAGACTTATTTCTCTGAATGAGGCGATCAATGATCGGAAGAAGTTCTTTTCCATTCTTTTCAAATGTAGCATGAAAACCTTGAAATAGATGTTGAAGCTGCTGGTTTTGTAAATGGCTACCACTAACAAATTCTACAGCCAGACCATGGAAATATTCTGTTGTTACTCCTTTTCCCAGACAGTCGTGGAGCCATGCCAGAAGCTCATTTTCATTTTGCGTAACTTTAAGAAAATTATTTATTATACCCAGAAATGTCCTTGTATCTGATAACATCTTGGATGCCCTATCAAGGGTAGACATTCTCGCTCCGGCATTAAAACTGTTACGGATTCCAAGTAGAGCAGCGTATATAACATGATAGAATCCACTTCCGGTAATATTATCTAATTCGGCAGAATATTGCGCTGCGGGCGCAAAGCTATCCACCATTTCCTGAGTCAATCTTTCCCCGCATTCAATATCGGCGGCTTCTATTGGTATGGCATTTGGATTTTGCGCTTCCACGGCCGATTCATTTTGTGCCGCCTCGGTGTCCTGGCCGGCCGCTTCTTCTCTTGCCACCCGGACCTTTTCCTGCGCTTCTTCCCCTGACTGCCGCGGGGGTTCCGGCCGCGGAGCGCGCAGGGGCTGATTATTGGGCGACGGAATGATCTCGCGATCGGGATCCGGTTCAGGCGCGCTGTCCGGGTGCGCGAAATAGTACGGATCGCCGGGCCTTCGCGCGGGTTTTTTGGCCGGCGCGGTTTTAGCCAAATCCCCGCGCCCGGATATTACATCATCATCCGGTGTTTCGTTCAATGTGTGGCTCATAAAAATACGCCTTATCTGCTCCTCGCTGTAAGAAAAAGACATCCTAATTCTGCCCTCCTCTCCCGGCTTAAGATCAACGCCGAAAAGGGATTCTCCGGATTCCGTAAAGAAGTCCTTCATCTGTAGAGGGGAAATACCATAATAGGCCGCTATCTCATCGTTTGTATACTGCTTCAGGTCATCATAGAAATATTTGTTGGTTACGCCGAGCTGTTCCAGGAACATTTCGACGTTCCCGGAATTTCCGTCCAACTCCCCGAAATCAAAAAGATATATATTGCCGGTTTCCGGATCTACGCCGCAGTTTCCGTACGGATAAGTGAAGTCGAAATCCATCACACCTCTCCTAAACATCGCGACAACGAACTCTTTATATTTGTCGATAAGATCTTCGGCTTCCGATACCCTTTTCTCTTTGGCAAGATATTTCAAGCGCTCAAAAACAGGGACCACTTTTTTCTGGATAATGGCCAGGTCGGTTTTCCGGGCGCCGCTCTTTTCCACAAGATAGCTGAATGGCTTCTTTGAGCCGTCCATAGCGTCGATAACCATGGTCGGGACGGCGGGGCCGCCCAGCCTCTCCCCGGCCAGTTTATACCCCCTGCCCAACCAGTTGCGCGACACGAAATCCAGCGTTTTCCCGGATTTTGGCATCTTTACTATAAAATCAAAGTCATCTGCCATATGCGCGATAAGATGCCTGCCGGGTTTTAGAGTATATAAGAAAGGGCGGCTTGGCGCGGCCGGAACGGCAGGAGCGGGCTGTCTTAGCTGTAAAAATCTGTCCAGTTCCGACGCTAAAAATTTGCCGTCGATGGCGGCGGCAACTCCTAACCCCGATGCTACAAGTATACTTCTTCGCGCGCCCAACGATCTCTCTTCTCTTAGCCTGGCAATAGCCGGTTCGGACAAAGTGGTGAGCCCATCTCTAAATCGTTCCAATAAATCCCACTTACTTACACCGGTCTTCTTTTTCCCTTTCAACGAACCATCAAAACTCCGCTCATCCGTTGTCGTATAATCTCTGTGCATTATATCCAGGTCTACGGGAAAGGCAAGGCGGACAAACTCGTTTCTAAGCGCGGGATCTAAAATCCGTCCGTTCTTTTTTACTTCCAGCTCTATTCTTCGGTTAACTTTCTCGAATTCTTTCAGTTCCTGGTCGGGCCTGTGGGATCTCGCCCTTATCTCATGGAATATCTTACCGACTATTGCATTAATGTCGGATAACTCGTTTTCCCTGACAAATATCGTAAGATATTTATTCGAGGCGTGACCCCGGACTTCTTTCCCTTCGAATACGGAGAATTTCTCGTTGTTTTTCAGGATTAGTAGCTGTATCTGGGCCCCTATTTCTATCTTGCCTGTAGCTTTATTGAATACGCTTGTCTCATTTTCTAACCTGTGTAACAGGCCTTCTGCGCCGCTATTTACCAGGGCCTCTTCCAGGGCCCTTCTAATAGTTTCTCGTTCAGCCGCGAATTCGTGGATAGGATCGATCCTTCCCGTAAGTGAGTATATGCTATCGATGTGAGATTTGATAAGCGGGTCTATTGACGCGTCATTATGCAGATCGTATCTTCGCTGCATAAATTCAGATATCTCGTTGTATAGTTCGGCATCACCCGCGGTAACCGCTAATGTATCGGGGCTGTCGGCGGCTAAGGATAGGGTATTAACGAAAAATACGCACACTACGGCTATGGCTGTTATCTTAATCCGGAATTTACGTGTAGTTTTACATGCTATCATGGGGTTTTCTTCTTATTGCCTCGGCCGCAAATTTAGATTCTTGATCTTGCCCGAAGATAATACACTATACCTTACTATCTATAATCTTAATCTAATATGAATAATTAACTATATCATAATATTCCGTTAAGTCAAGAAAAAGAAAGCTACTTTTTGAATTACTAACAGGATGGCGATAATATATAAAAACAATATTTTTTATGGTTTGGGGTGGCAGGAGGCCACGAGGTGAGCTGATATAGGTCCTTCGCCCCGCTTGAAATTTTTGCCCGGGTTGGCGTCTTTTTAGCGGCAGTCCCTCGATATTCCATTCAAAACTTAAAATGCTTACCTTTGCGTCACTATACTCTGTAATGACGCAAATACCTCTTTACTTCATCATGGTTTCCGGCTAACACCAAATAATAATCCCCGCCTTCTACCTTGACGACCACACGTAACCTTATATCAATGCGAAACTCATATTTATAGTGGTTGATTTTCTTAAAACCGAGTCCGGCAGGAGCTTCTCCTGAGAGCAGAAATGAATTAAAGCCTTCTAAGCTTTCGGCAAGATTATCTTTATCTTGACGGGTTAGTTTTTTAACTGAGCGTTCAAAAGATGAAAGGATTAAAATTCTCTTCACTTGGTTACCTTTTTAATATAGCGAGAGAACTCCTTCCCCGGCTTTACGACCTTCGCCTTACCCTTCTCATTTTCTACGATATGATCGACAGCCTTAAGCTCTTCTGCGGCATAACGCGGCTCGACCTTCACGGGAGTGAGTCTTATATAATTATCTTCGATATCCACGGCGAACAACTCATCCATCTTTAAATGCAGCCGTTTCACTACCGCGCTCGGAATAGTCAGCTGATTTTTGGCCTTTAACTTTGTGATAGTCATCTTTCTCACCTCCATAAGAAGTATACCATAAGTAGGAAAGTATGTCAAGTTAGAATTTCTAACTTTTATTTGCCTAACATATAAAGTGTCATTCTGCAGTTGACTCAGACGGGCAGGCAATCTCATAGCCTGTAGAGCCGTTAAAGTAATCGCGTTCCTTTAAGCGCCTTCCCAGGTTATCTGCTATTCCTGCGTAGAATCTTTATAATTTTTTAGGATGTAAACTATATGCGTGTTTGCAGCGTCTGCGGATACTGATTACCCAGCCGATTGCTATGAAGTTTCATTGCAGTCTAAGTCCGTAGCGAAACAGAGTGGCGTCCCCATCCGGATTTTCCCGCCATTTGTCCTGCTCTGGGCGGGACCCCGCCCCGGGTCTTTCTCCCGGCGGGGGAACCGACCCTTTCAAATCCGGCGTGACGATACAGACTGAAAATGGCGTCCCCATCCGGATTTGAACCGGAGTCGTCAGAATGAAAATCTGATGTCCTAGACCAGACTAGACGATGGGGACGACACCATTAACTTTTTGTTTAATATAAATCTGCCATGAACCAGAATCCTAAGGCAGTCTTTCTATTGTCGATTCGGTTCATGGCACCCTGAACCGAACGTCCCG